>JAITRV010000302.1 GCA_031288215.1 Spirochaetaceae bacterium
ACCGATGTGAACCGGATGGGGGAGGGCGAGACGGCCCGGGCCCTCTTGGAAGGGATGTTCCTGCCGGAGCAGCGGACCCTGCAATCGGTGCTGAGTAAGGGCGTGTATAAGCGCTTAAAAACCCTCTGCGGGGAACTGTCCCTGCCCATAGAGACCATGTCGAATGTTAAACCCGGAATGATCATGAATATCCTCACGATCCTTAAAATACAGCAGTCGGGGTTTATTCAGCAGGGGGTAGATACCTATTTTCTTGACCGGGCCCGGGAAGACGGCCGGACCCTCCGCTTCCTGGAACCGCTGGAATTTCAGATCGATCTCCTGGTAAATATGGGCGCCGGCTATGAGGACGAGTACGTCAGCTATGCCCTGGAGGATTTCAAGAGTTCCGCCCGGGATCTGTCGGCGATCGTGGATGAATGGCGGCGGGGCAACGGCGGCATGGTGGAATCGGGACTTGAAAGTATGGCGGCCCGGTTCCCCTCGGTCTATGAGGCCATGATCCTCCGCCGAAACGATGCCTGGCTGCCCCAAATCGAGGGCTTCCTGGAGGATTCCCCGGTGGAATTGGTCATTGCCGGCCTGGCCCACTTCTACGGCCCCGACGGCCTTCTGGCCCGGCTGGAACGCCTGGGGTACCGGGTAGAGCAGCTTGATTGATACGCGGCCAGCGGGGGTTCATTAAAAGAAAGAAAAAATTTGACCTCTGTGCGGGATACCGGTATACTGATGAGACAAAATCTTTTGGAGGATGAGAAGATGGAACAGGCGATTTCTTATGTGCTGGTAACCCCCTATACGGTGGCAAAGAGCAGGACCGGAGGGGTGCTGGCCCGGCTGCTGTCCCAGGTGGACTTAGAACTGGTAGGGGCTCAGATGATAGCCCCCGACGAAGAGCTGGTTCGGCTCTACGCCGCGGCCCTGCGGGAAGAGAACCGGCCCGGGGGAGCGGCCTTGCTGGCGGACTATGTGGAACGGAACCTGGCCCCTTCGGGGGGGCAGCGGCACCGGACCCTGCTGCTCCTGTTCCGGGGGGAGAAGGCCTGCGAAAAACTGGCGGCCATCTGCGGCCATATCTACCCGGAACACCTGGACGTGGATACCGTTGCCGGGGAGACCATCCGGGACACCTATGCGGACCTCATCCGGGCGGCGGACGACCCCGAGCGGGTCATCTTTTTTGAACCCGCGGTACTGACCCCCCGGACCCAGGTATGGGCGGATAAGGATCTGGCCCTCTTTGCCCGTTTCCTCAAGGGCCAGGAAAATATCGTCCGGAAGGTTTATCCCCCGGATGCGGCCCCCGTCGAACAGACCCTGGTGATCATCAAGCCCGACAACTGGCAATACGCGTCTTCCAAGCCGGGGACCATCATCGATATGTTCTCCCGGACCGGGCTGCGGATCGTGGGGATCAAGGTTCACCGGTTTTCCCTGGCGGAGGCCCTGGAATTTTACGGCCCCGTGGAGGGGGCCCTCAAGGAAAAGCTCGCCCCGGTCTTCGGGAAAAAGGCCCGGGAACTCCTGGAAAAGGAATTTACGATACGCCTCAGCGACGGCCTTGAAAAGATCCTCTCGGACAGCTTCGGCAGGGCCTATGCGGAGGATCAGTTCGCCCAGATCATCGAATTCATGTCCGGTTTCCGGCCTGACACATGCCCCCCCGACGAGGCGGGCAGCCCCGGCAGCGTCAAGTGCATGATCCTCATCTATGAAGGGGAAGACGCGGTGAAAAAGATCCGGGAAGTCCTGGGCCCCACGGATCCCCTCAAGGCGCCGGGGGGTACGATCCGCCGGGAATTCGGGAGCAACGTGATGGTCAATACCGCCCACGCCTCGGATTCCCCGGAAAGCATGGAGCGGGAAAAGAAGATCGTCAAGATAGACAAGAATCCCCTGGAGGATATCATCAATGCCTATCTCTCTCTGAGACGCTGAGCCTGATGGCCGTGGCCGGCCATCAGGTTTCAGTCTTCCGGGTTTCAGTCTTCGATGGAAAGGAGTTCCACCTCGAAGATCAGGACGGAATTGGGGGGGATCACGTTCTGGGCCCCCTGCTCCCCATAGGCCAGATCCGAGGGGATATAGAGGCGGTAGGTGCTCCCCACGTTCATCAGTTGGATGCCCTCGGACCAGCCGGGAATGACCTGGTTCAGGGGAAATTCCACCGGCTCCCCCCGGTCATAGGAGCTGTCAAAGACCGTGCCGTCGATAAGGCTCCCCTTGTAGTTGACGCTGACCACATCGGTTTCCCCGGGCTTCCGTCCGTTCCCGGCGGTGATGACCTCGTACTGCAGCCCGCTGGCGGTGGTGACGACCCCGGTTTTCCGGCCGTTTTCCGCCATAAAGGCTTCGTTTTTCACCTTGTTTTTCTCAGCCATCAGGGTCATCGCCGTAATATACGCCTCCTGCACCACCGCCACCGCTTCTTCCATGGTAAGCCGGGTCTCCTTGCCCTCGATGACCTCTTCGATACCCCGGGCCAGGGCCGTATAATCAAACTGAATTCCCATCTGCTTCAAATCCGAGCCCAGAACCACCCCAAAAGCATAGCTGACATCGGTATCCGCTCCGGCCGGAGCAGCCTGTTTTGCGGGGGCATCGGTCTTCCCCCCGGCGGTACCGGAAAAGACGACACACACTGCCATCGCCGCGGCACATATCAATTTTTTCACCATTCTTCATTCCATACTATAAAAAGATTCCGGTACATACATACCCGGACGGGGCGCTCCCCCCTTGTTCATCCGCTACGCACTTTCAATATTCAGTATAAGCGAAATTTCCGGCTTCGCCAAGGGCCCCGCAACAAACCGCTAGAGATAGCGTTTGGGCTCCCCGCCTTCCAGGAGGGCGTAGAGTTCGATGTAGCCCTTGGCGGTGCTGGCGGCGATCTTCCCCAGGAGGACCTCTTCCACCTGGAAAAGCCCCACCTCGCTGGACATGGATACCTCGATACGGATGGGCTTTTCCTGCCCCCGGGAGATCCGCACCGCTTCGATGGAATTGGCGGAGTATTTGTGAATATCCCCTACCCGGGGGCCTAATGATATGGCCATGGGGATCCGGGCCCGGCCCTTTTCCATATCGCAGCCGTCGGCCACGAGGATCACCCCCGCTTCCAGGGAGTGGATCACCCGGTTCCCCATGTGCCCCGCGATGCCCTCCAGGGCCAGGGATCGGAGGAGGATCCGTTTCGGGAGATCCCCGGGGTAGAGTTTTTTTAAGAGCCGGTCCATGATGGGGGCGGCGATATAGCAGCCGTGGATCTCGTGGTCCTGGCGTCCCACGCTCATCCCCACATCGTGGAGGCAGCCTGCCATGAGGGCCGCCACCAGGCTGTCTTCAAAATTGCCGGAATCCTCGGTTTCCAGGCTGGTCTTTA
Organism: Spirochaetaceae bacterium; assembly: GCA_031288215.1. Taxonomy (GTDB): domain Bacteria; phylum Spirochaetota; class Spirochaetia; order Treponematales; family Breznakiellaceae; genus JAIRMO01. The sequence goes on from JAITRV010000302.1 coordinate 3,386, forward strand.
TGTCCGCTTCCTTGAGGAGGCCCATCATGATCACGGTATTTTGGGCCACCGTCCGCATGTGGACCGGGCCGTGGTCGTTATACCCCAGCCGCTTGATGGAAACCATATTGGCGCATTCCTGCAATGCCCGGATTTCATCGTCCCCCAGGAGGATCTTGGCCGCTTCCCCGGCCTTGCCGGAAAGGTTCAGGGCGTTTACGGCAGTGATGGTCCGGTTCTCCAGGACTATTTCTTTCGTTGACCTCATATACTCTTAGAGTATCACAAACCGGGACGCAAAAGTCAACAAATAACCGGCCGTATCGTCCTTCCGCAACGCGGACCATCCGCCCGTATGCGCTCCCGAAGGGGGGGGACTTTTTTTAATGAACGTTAGTAATAAAAAACGTTTAGTTTAGGAGGCAGGGCCTCCGGCTGAAGAGCCGCCGTAGCGATCTCTTCAAGCGACGTAACATTCCAGCAGGCGCTGACGGGAGGGGTGTTGCAGCCGTTTGATGGCTTTCTTTTCGATCTGGCGGATCCGTTCTTTGGTGAGGTTGAAACGGTCGCCGATCTCTTTGAGGGACATGGGGGCGCCGTCTCCGAGGCCGAAGCGGTAGCGGATAATATCCGCTTCTTTTTTGTTTAAGGTCTTCAGTACGGTCTCGATATCGCTTTGCAGGGTTACCGCGGCCACATGCTCGTCCGGGGAGAGGTAATTTTCGTCTTCAATAAAGTCTTCCAGGATTGAAGAGTCCTTGTCGGTATAAATCGGGTTTTCCAGGGAGATCAGGTCCCGGCTGATGTTGAGCAGGTCCGCCACCTGGCCCGCGTCCATATCCAAAAGCCGGGCAATTTCGTGTATTTCCGAATCCGAGTTGTTTTCCGCCTGGATTATCTTCCGGGCCTTCTCGATCTGCACCAGTTCGTTGGCCCGGTTCAGGGGAAGCCGGATCATCCTGGATTTTTCGCAGATCGCCTTGAGGATGGCCTGACGGATCCACCACACCGCATAGGAGATAAAATGGTAGCCCTTGTTCACGTCATAGCGTTCGATGGCATTCAGGAGGCCGATATTGCCCTCGCTGATAAGGTCCGAAAGGGGAAGTCCCTGCCCCTGGTACTTCTTGGCGACATTGACGACAAAGCGCAGGTTCGCGCTGACCAGCTTATTCCGGGCCGCCCGATTACCCGCGGCCGCCTCCCGGGCCACGGTATCCTCTTCTTCCCGGCTTAAGAGGGGAATACGGTTGATCTCCTTGAGATATATCGACAGAATGTTTTCATCGGCCCCGGAATTCCGGGGCGGGCAAACATTGCTTTTTGGTTTCATCGTTGCCATTATCGCAACCTCCTATATACTCTATAATATGCAATAACCGTGCCAAGTCTGAAATTATCTAATTGTTTTTACAAAAAACGAGATTCCGTAATTCCTTACAGTATAAGGAATTAGCCCGAATACCATACCAAAATAATCAGAAAACCGCGGGCTTTTACCCGCCGGCGCCTCGATTCTTCAAAAATGGTTCAAAATGACTCATTCCCTGAAAAAGCGTCAAAAACTGTGTCATAATAGGCGGATCGGCGCGCCGGCGTCACCATGCCGCTATAAAAGATTCTTGACCTTTCCCGGCTTTTTTCGTATATTCTACATAACCGACAACCATAATACAACGGAGGTAAGATATGAAAGTAAGGCCCTTGGCCGACCGGGTCTTGGTTAAACTTGAGAAAAATGAGGCCAAGACTGCGGGAGGAATTATCATTCCCGACACCGCCCAGGAAAAAACCCAGGAAGGGAGGGTAGAGGAAATCGGGGATGATAAGGATGTGATTAAGGTAACGGTGGGTCAGAAGGTTATGTACGACAAGTACGCGGGAACCCAGATAAAACTGAACGGAGAGGATTACCTTATCCTCAAAATGTCGGATATTATCGCCGTTATCGAGTAACAGGCCTATCCATCAAACCCTGTAAGGGAAAAACCCGGCGTCCGCCGGGTTTTTTTGTCCCCGGTGGGGTATCGGCGCTCAAGCCCCGCAGCAGCGTTTGTATTTTTTTCCGCTGCCGCAGGGGCAGGGATCGTTGCGGCCCACCTTGGGTTGGTCGCGGCGGATCGGCTGTGATTCCGGCTCAAGGCCCGATTCTTTGTCGAAGATGCCGTATTTCCGTTTTAATCCGGAAAGTTTTTTTGAACGCTGGAACAGCAGCTTTTCCGGGTTCCGGGTACGCAGGACCTCGTCAAAGAAAGAATCGTAGAATTCGTAAAGTTCGGGAAACTCTGCTTTCAGCCGCCGTATCTGCGGGGCAAACTGGTCTCTTTTATTGAGAAGGATACACTCTATCGCCAGAATCTCAAGTTCTTCCTCCTCCCCTCCGACATCGTCGATTATCATCCTGAAAAGGTCGCGGAAAATTTCGTGAAAGCCCTTTTGCACCAGGGCGTTGCTCTCGGCGATCAACCGCGCGTCATCCAATTTTATCAAGGCCAGATTATCGTCCGTATCGGAGAACAGCGCCGCCAGTTCCTTTAAATCATCATAGAAAACCGCCAGGCCTTGGGTGGGAAGAAATTTCACTATTTCTTCCAAGGCTTCTTTGCCTTCCTCCCGGCCTTCCCGCCCGCTTTCGCGGGTGAGCCGGAGCAGTTCCTTCAGGTGTTCCCGGCCCTCGCCCTTTTTTTTAATACCGCTGGTAATAAAGGCGTAGGTGTAAAGGTGGATTTTTTTCCATTCCTCTATTTTGACATCTTTAACCGCCTCAAGCGCCTCAAGGCATAAGGTATATGATTCCTCCCAATCGGGATGGGTCAAAAAGCTCAGCATGTTGCAGGTGATCAAGACCGACCAGTTGTCTATGGACCGGCGGTCCATGGCGATGGCGCGCCGTATTTCGGTGAAGGCTTTCTTATGCCAGCCGCGATCAATATACGTTCTGGTCAGTTCCCTCGCGTAATGGGAATTCCCGGGGTTTCTCCGGCAGAGTTCTTCCCAGACTTCAATCGCCTTACCGGTCTTGTCGTCCGCCAGGAGGGTCCAGGCGTATTGTTCCCTGACGTTATCCAGCTCGGGGTGGAGCTTCAGTATGGTCCGGTACAATTCCTCGGCCTTGCCGTATCTGCCGAACCGATCGAGCCGCTGCGCCTCGTAGAAGAAGGGCGCCACGGAAGCGGGGAGTTCGCCGACGGCGTCGTATTTGGCGCGTTTTTCCTGGTCGCTGAGGACCTCGTAGGCGGCGCGGATTTCCTTGAATTCTTCGGGGAACCGGTCGGGCGGATATTTGCGTACCAGGCCGAAGTAAGCCCGCTTTATCTCCGGGGCTTGGGCGTTCTTGGGAATCCCCAGGGTTTCGTAGTAGCTTTTTTTCACTTCATCAAAAAGGGTCAAAAAAACCTCCAAAAACACTTCGGAATTTTCCGCCGCCGCCGGCCAATTTCCGCCAGGGCATCCGCGGCACGGCGGTTCCCCCGGTCCTTTGCCAAAGCCCCGGCGAAACAATCCGCCGCCCGCCCGTCATGTTTTGCCAGGGCCCACAGACAGCCCTGGACCATGAGGCTCCGCACGCTTTGATGGGGCAGCCCTTGGGCCGCCAGGGCCGCGGCCTTCCACTTCCGCTGTTTCGCAAGAAGGCCCGCGGCTTCCAAATCCGGCGCGTCCCCCTCTCCCAGCTCATACCGGCAGATCTCCGCCAGATGCGCCGCGTCCCCATGATCCGGGGCCAGGATACCGGCAAACTCCGCGTATACCCGGGCGGCGCTCAGATCCCGCCGCTGTGCCGCCCCCAGGGCCAGCCGGTAATAGCGCCTCCCCATCTCCGCGCCGGTCATAAGCGTCTTTCCAGCTTGTCCAGTTTTTCCAGCAATTCGAGGAATACCAGCAGTTCATCCCGCAGTTCCTCGGCCTGTTCTTTATTCTTCAGCACCAGCGCCTCCTTGATCCGATGGACGAGGAGGCTGAGGTCACCCTCGGGATCTTGACCCGAAGCGATGAGCTTCTCCGCCTTCCGCAGCAGGGGGCGGAATTGCCGCGCCCCTTCGGCCCGCTCCCATGCGGAGATGTCCAGGGGAGGCTTGGCCTTGACCCCGGTGGTGTTGATTTCCGAGGAAACCTGCTTGCCCGTGGAAACCACGCAGCCCTTCACCTGGAGGATGCCGTTCATATCGTAGCTGAAGGTTACTTCGATCTGTTCCTTTCCCCTCCGGGCGGGGGGAATTCCCGTCAGGTGTACCTCCCCGAGCCGTTCGTTGTTATCCGGATCAGAGGATTCTCCCTGATACACGTCAACGATCACCTCGGTCTGGTAATCGCCGACGGTTCCGTAGATCTTCGCCTTTTCGGTGGGAATCGTGGTGTTCCGGGGAATCAGGGGGTCGAAGACCTGCCGTTTGCCGAACAAACCGTCCCGCAGGGGCGCCGTTCCCAGGGTGTAGGGGCAGACGTCGGTGAGGACGAGGTCCTCGCTGTTGATGCTGCCCTCGATGAGCCCCGCCTGAATCGCCGCGCCCCGGGCCACCGTCAAATCCGGGTCCACCGGCGAGCGGGGAACCGCGCCGAGGGCTTCCTCCACCAGCTTTTTGACGCAGGGGATCCGGGTAGAGCCCCCCACGAGGAGTATCACCTGGAGTTCCCCGGGGAGGAGCTTCGCGTCATCCAGGGCGCTCATCATGGGGGTGCGGGTGGAGTTTACTTTTTCGGAAACCCATTCTTCAAAATCCCGGCGGCTGACGATCTGCTCCACCGAAACCGGCTTCCCCCCCGCGTCCGTCAAGAGGAAGGGGAGGGACACCTTATATTCATCCCGGGTACTCAAGGCAATCTTGCAGTCCTCCGCGGCTTTCTTGAGCCGCATGAGGGCCCGTTCGTCCCCGCCGGCATCGGCGAGACGGCCCATGATGATCTCGTCAAAGTCCTTGCCCCCCAGGTGGTTGTTGCCGCTGCTGGCCTTCACGTCGATGACCCCTTCAAAGAGTTCCAGCACCGTCACGTCCAGGGTGCCGCCCCCCAGGTCATAGACCAGCACGTTCTTACATTCCTTGAGGTTCGAGAGGCCGTAGTCCAGGGCCGCCGCGGTGGGCTCGTTGATGATCCGTTCCACCTGGAGCCCCGCAAGTTCCCCGGCCCTTGCCGTGGCCCGCCGCTGGACATCGGTAAAATAGGCCGGCACGGTGATCACGGCGCGGTCGATTTTTTCTTTCAGGTGGCTTTCCGCGCAGCGGACCAGGTAGGCGAGGAGCATGGCCTGAATCTCCTCCGGCGCGTATTCCTTGCCATGGGCCGAAAGCTTTCCGCCGCTACCGGTGAGGCGCTTGACCTCCATGAAGGTACAGTCCGGGCGGGTAAACAGGTATTCGGCGGCCTCCTCGCCCACGAGGATGGTTCCGTCCTCCCCGATATGGACCACCGAAGGGGTAATCAGCTTCCCCTGGGAGTTGGGGATCAGTTTCGGCGCCCCCTTAACAATACAGGCAATTTCCGATGTGGAGGTTCCCAAATCTATACCGACGATTTTGCTCATTCCCGCTGTTCTCCTTGCGATTTATATTCCGTTCCCGCGCGGATGCCGCTTCAGAAAAAGCCTTTTTTAAGCGGCGTCCCCGCTCATTCCCATCCTCCGCGGTCCGGTTCCCGGTCCGTTTCTTCCGGTCCCCAAGCCGTCTCTTCCGGCTCCCCGGCCGCTTCCTCCGGTCCCCGGCTCACCACCACGGCGGCCTTCCGCACCAGCATCCCCTGGTAGGTATAGCCCTGGCGAAGCACCTGAACGATCTGCTCCCGGGGAAGCGGCGAGGCGGCGCCGGCCTTCACCGTATGAAGGCGCGGATCCAGGGACTGTCCGGCTATCCCCACGGGGGCTATACCGCAGCCGAAAAGATGATCGCAGGCCTGTTCCCAGAGGAGCCGCGCCTGATGGTTCAGCGCTTCGCTGCCGCTCCGCCCCGCATAGGCGCAGAAGTCTTCGAGCAGGTCGGCAAGCCCTATCGCCCCCAGGGCCACGCGGTACGCCGTGGCCTTTTCGGCCTCCACCGCCTTCTGCAGCCCCTCCTGTTCCTTGACCAGATCGTAGATTTCCTCAATTTGCAAGGACATATCGTTCTGCCGCTCGTTGAGTTGGCCGAGGACCTCCCGTCCCGCTTCGGCGATCTCCAGGAGTTCGTACCGGGGAAGCCTCACGGTTTCACGGGAAAGCAGCTTGTCAAGCTCCGCCTCAAAGTCCAGCATAGGATCCACCCGGCCCCGGACGCTGAAGGCCTTTTCCCGCCCCAGCGGCGCAACCCATCAAAGAACATCCGCCATTCATGGTCCCAGTATACCGGAGCGGGAAATCATGCGCAAGTCCCGCGTTGCGGTGCCCGGGGGCCTTCCGGAAACGCCGCTGGTTTTAGTGCCGGCGGTGGTGCTGGTTTTGATAAAGATCGTAGTTTTCCCGGTCAAAGCAGACGAAGATCACCTTTTGGATACGCGGCGTTTGGGGGAGGGTCTCCTTGACCGCGGAAAGGGCGATTGTGGCGGCCGCTTCCTTGGGGTAGCCGTAGACCCCGGTGCTGATGTTGGGGAAGGCTATGGTCCCATAGCCGTGTTCCTCCGCGAGGAGGAGGCTTTTCCGGTAGCAGGAAGCCAGGAGGGCCGGCTCCCCGGAGGCGCCCCCGTGCCAGACGGGGCCCACGGTGTGGATCAGGGCCCGGCAGGGGAGCCGGTATGCGCCGGTGAGGACCGCCTCGCCGGCGGGGCAGGCCGCCGACCCTTCCTTCCGGCGCGCTTCGGCGATGCGCCGGCACTCCGCAAGCAGATCCGGCCCCGCGGCCCGGTGGATGGCGCCGTCCACGCCGCCGCCTCCCAAAAGGCCTGAGTTGGCGGCATTCACGATGACGTCCGCCTCAAGCCGGGTGATGTCCCCCCGGACAATTTCAATTGCCGCCATATAAACCTCCTCCATAAACCTCCTCCATAAACTTCCTCCGCGAAACTTCCTCCGCGATATTCCGCGCAAAGCCGCCGCACGGTTGATCGGCCTTCATTCGATATAGTATTATAGTATAGTAGAGAGACTAAGAAAGAAACAGGGGGGCATCATGAGTGAAACTTATGATTTTACCATCGAAGAACTGGGGAAGCGCACGATCAAATCGCCGATAACCATGTCGAAGACCCAGGGTGATTTTATCGCCAATTATGTGACCGATGACGAATTTGTCCGGTTAAGCGCGGCGGCCATCCTGGGGAACCAGACCCCTATAAAACGGAGCCAGGTTTTTGAATGTGCCGGCCCGAGGGAAAATATATACTTCATGCCCCAGCACGTCCATGCGGGGATAGTGAGCTGCGGGGGGCTCTGTCCGGGGATCAACGACGTGATCCGGGCGATAGTCCGCTGCCTCTGGTACCGCTACGGGGTCCGCCGGATTTCGGGAGTCCGCTACGGCTTCAAGGGCTTCCTCCCGGAGTATCAGTTCAATACCAAGGAACTCACCCCGGACGTGGTGGACGATATTCACAAGATCGGGGGGACCGTTCTGGGAAGCGCCCGGGGGGGCGGGGATGAGGTGGAGAAGATCGTGGACGCCATGGAGAAGCTCAACATGAACATGCTTTTTACCATAGGCGGCGACGGGACCCAGCGGGGGGCTCTGGATATTGCCGAAGAGATAGGCCGGCGGAAGCTTAAAATCGCCATGATCGGGATACCGAAGACCGTGGACAACGATTTTTCCTTTATCCAGAAGTCCTTCGGCTTTGATACCGCGGTGGCCAAGGCGGTGGAGGTGGTAACCGCGGCCCACATGGAGGCCCATTCCCAAATCCGGGGGATCGGCCTCGTCAAGGTCATGGGCCGGGAATCGGGCTTCATCGCCGCCCATACGGCCCTGGCCAGCCATGAGGTGAATTTTGTCCTGATCCCCGAGATTCCCTTTGAATTGAACGGCCCCAACGGGTTCCTTCGCCACCTGGAGGAACGGCTGCAAAACCGGAAACACGCGGTGATCATCATCGCCGAGGGGGCCCTCCAGGACCAGCTAATCAAGGAAGTCAAGCGGGACGCCGGGGGGAACCTGAAACTGGAGGACGTGGGGACCTACCTGAAGGAGCAAATTCAGGAATATTTTGATGATAAGGGGCTGGAGATTAACCTCAAATACATCGATCCCAGCTATATGATCCGCTCCGCCCCGGCGGCACCCAGTGATTCGATCTACTGCGAGCGGCTGGGAAACGCCGCGGCCCATGCGGCCATGGCGGGGAAGACCAAGGTGCTCATCGGCCTGGTGAACAACGAATTCGTCCACCTGCCCATGAAGGTGGCGGTTTCCCGGCGCAGCCATGTGGACCCCGAGGGCAAGCTCTGGCGGGATACCCTGGACGCCACCCATCAGCCCATCCTGATGGTCAACAACCCCATGGGGAGCATCTACGGTAAGGAAGATGATCTGGATGAGGAAAGCTGATCGCGGGAAGCCGGGCGGCACGCGAGGAGCCTGTTGCGCTTGTGGATTTTTTGCTCCGGGCGCCTCCGGCGCCCCTTCATGCAAAAATCCCGATTATCGGGCTCCTTTCGGAGTTTGCAAGGTATAAATATTCATTTCATGAATATTTATACTATTTTATGCGCGAAGCGCAACAAACTCCTAGACGCCTGGGTCCCGGATTAGTACAGGGCATCCCGGCTGATGGGGCTGCCGATGAGGATGCTTTCCCCCAAAAAGTTCACCACCCTTCCTTCGATGAGGATTTGCACATCCTTCACGGTGGGAAATTCCGTGGCGGTCCATACGATCTGCCGTAGCTGGGCGGCGTATCCTTCGGCGCCGAAGATGCCGAACTGGAATTCTTCGCTGAAATTGATATACGCCGTGGTCCCCCTGATCCGGATGTCCAGAATTCTCGTCCCCGGGGGTATAAACGAAACCATCCCCTGCTGCCGTTCCTCCGCGGTGGGTCCCTGCAGCAGGGCCCGGAGGGTATCGGCCAGGGGGGAATTGGAAACCGCCAGGGATCGGGAGCTTGTGGTCCTCACCACCGTTCCGTCCCGGTCAAGCCGCATGAAGTAGATGCTCCGGTTCCTCCGTTCCGGTTCCGGGATGGGCGGGGCCGGTTCCTGCCTGCGGGCAGCCGGCGGGGGGGCAGGCGCTTCCTGCACGGGGGACGCTTCTTCAAGGGGCGCTTCTTCGGGGGGAGGGGCTTCTTCGGGAGCGGCGGCTTCTTCGGCGGCGGACACGAACGCGGGGAAGGGGGCTTCCTGGGGAAACTCCTCTTCCCAGTCCCCGTTCCCGGGGAAGTCATTCCGGGGAACAAAGTCCATGTCTTCCGGCACATCCGGTTCGACGGATCCCGCGGGAGGGGGAGCTTCGACCGTCAGGGGCCGGTTAAGGAGGCGATCGATAAAATGGGTAACTTCCATCGTTTTCCGGATCTGCTCCCGGTTCAGGTAAAAGAGAAGCGCAATAAAGATAAAAAAGGAGACCCAAAACAGGACGGCAATGGGCATCTTTCGGGGCTGGGGGCGTTTATTCCGGTTATTTCTCTGTACTGCCACAATACTATGATAGGGGGATCTGCCGCTCAGGTCAAGGGATACCGCGCCGGCTGGTCCTCCCGGCACGGGCCGGCATGGGCCGGCACAAGAGATATCTGCGGGGGGG
>JAITRV010000075.1 GCA_031288215.1 Spirochaetaceae bacterium
GATCTTCGGACACGATGCGGAAGGGCTGAAAGGGTGGTTTGAGGGGCAAAAGAGCTGTGATTTCAGTGAGTTACGGAGCATAAAGGAAGTATGAGCATACAAGGCGGGTACATTATCGACATGGACATCAGTAAGTATGCGGACCGGAGGTCCGATGACAGCATACCACACGAGAAACTGCGGGAGATACTGGGCCGACGGGTTAGTGACGGAGTGATACAGAGGATAATCGGGAAGTGGCTGAACGCCGGGGTCATGGAATCGGGGAATGTAGCGTACTCTGAACAGGGAACGCCGCAGGGAGGGGTAATATCGCCCCTTTTGAGCAACATCTACCTGTATGAGGTACGGGACAGTTGGTTTGTACAGAGCGTGAAGCCGCTGATGAAGGGGAACACCTGCATGGTACGCTATGCGGACGACGCAATCATCGGGTGTGATAAGAAAGAGGTCGCCAACCGGATAATGAAGGGGAAGAGCCCAGCGGTTTGCCAAATATGGCTTAACCATACACCCGGAGAAGACCAAACTGGTAGACTTCACGAAACCGGAGGGAAACAGCCGTAAAGAGAACGGAAGTTTTACCTTTCTCGCTTTCAAGCATTACTGGACGAAATCGAGGAAAGGGAACTGGATAGGAGGCCGGAAGACTGACAGCAAACGGCTGAGCCGGGCATTGAAGGCCATAACGCACTGGTGCCGGATGAACCGGCATATCCCCCGGAAGGAACAACATAAGCACTCAGCCTGAAGATGCGGGGACATTATGCGTACTATGGCATATCGCTCAACTACAAGCGCTTGGCCCAATTTTACTACCAGGTAAAACAGACCTGGTTCAAGTGGCTGAACCGGCGGTCCAGAGAGAAAGCCCTGAATTGGGAACAATTCGGGAAAGAACCGCAAAACCTTCCGCCACCTCCAAAAATTGGGCGCGTCCGGGTCTGTGGGGGCTCCGGGGAGGCAACTCTCCGGTTCTACCCGGCCCTAATGGCCGAGAAGGCGGTCGAAATCCCGCAGTTCCTCGGGGCTGAAGCTGTACTGATAGCGCCGGTATAGATGATCCGGCAGTTCCGCGTAGGAGCCGGGAAGCTCCTCGAAGGCCCGCTGGGCGCCCCTGAAGCGGGATAGATTGGGCAGGGCGCGTTTTGCGGAAGCCCGGCCCGCTTCTTCGGAGGGATCGGCGGGGAGGGCTTTCTTGGGGTTCCGGTTTCCTGAAAGGGCCGGATCGGAGCGATCCAGGATCGCGGCGAGGAGTTCTTCCAAGGCCTCCGCGTCCATGGCCAAGCGCACGGGCGGGGGGCAGATCTTTTCGATGTACCGGTTGAGGACCGCATAGAGATTTTCCGGTTTCAGGTAGGGGGCGAGGGCGGGATTGGCGGTCATGGGGCAGAGGACATAGCCCTTGCCCCGTTTCAGGGCATATCTCGTGGAATCGGTGATCATGTACTGATCCAGATAGGTGGTATCCGCCAAGAATCCGGTTACAAATTCGGTGAACAGGGCGCCGGTAAACCGATCCGGGGGCAGGCCGCCGTAGCGCTGCTCCCCTTTCATCCACCGTTTCAGGTCCCTGAGAAAGGAGGCGCTGTCATGCTCATAGGCGTTAATATCCGGCCTCCGGGACAATTTAGCGGAGGGTTCCAGGTTTACCCCGATTTCGATCTTCAGCGCCGCTTCCTTATACTGGGCCAGGGCCTCATTGAGCATGTCATGGAGCAGGTGAAGCCGGGGAGAAAAAAAGCCGCTGTATTCATCAATGATCAACAGTTCCGGGTCCCCCAGTTGATGATCCGCATGGGACGCCTCATGGTGGAGGGTCAGGGCGAGTTCGCTGATATTTTTGCGGTCGAGGAAGCTGTTTTGGATCACGATTTTGCCGCCGTCCCATTCGCCCAGGGTAAAACGGCCCAGATCATCACCGTGGATATAGATATCCCCCTCATAATCGGGATGATTCCGGGGGAGATCCCGCTTGATAAGGGGGCTGGCAGGGGCCTGGCGGCGCAGCAGCTCGATTGCCTCCCGCATGACGGCGGCCCGTTCAGGCCGGTCCTTCAGGGCGTCGGAAAACAGGATCTCACCGAACAGCGCATTGGCGGATAAAACGGTTACGATTGAAAGGGTAAGCATTCTTTTTTTCATAAGACCTCTCTGTCAATTATAGGCCGAGAGGATGAATTCTGCACCCCCGCCGATGGCGCCAGGCATTGCGTCACGAAAGCTCGTGAAAGGAGGAGCGGTAACTCCCCGGTTCTACCCGGCTCCATGCGTTACGTTAGGCATACATCAACTTTCCCCGGGGGACGGGAATTTCCCGCCCCAGAGATTGGGCTGTTTCAATCCATTCCGCTATGACGGTTTCGACATTCCCGAGGGCATCGGCGTAGGTTTTTCCATCGGCCATACAGCCGGCAAGTTCAGGGACTTCCGCGATATAGGCATTGTCCGTTTCACTCCAATAGATGATAATTTCGTATTTATTCATCTTTTGCCTCCAGTTTATATTTTAATACAATTTCCCTGATTTGTTTAATCTGATATGATTTTGCCTTAGAACCATCGGGCTGGATATTGATAATTTCCGTTATCCCTTCACGGTAGAATATGTGATGACTCCCGTTTCTCCTCATGGAAAATCCAAGGGCATCCAACAAGACAAGCGCTTCAGAAAAATTGACAGACCCATCCTGCCGTCCTGAAAGAATTTTTCGTAAAAGTTTTTCATGTTTCCCCATCGATACGGACTCCCCTACCGGAATTATTTTCAGGCTTTCGATACCCCCAAAAGGCGGCTGACGCCAAGGTACACCCGCTTCCGCCGCTTGTCAATGACGCGCAAAACCGGAAAACCGGGCTTTACCCAAAGCGGCGTATAGGGTATACTGAATCCGGTCAGCGGCTTTTTACCCGTCCGGATTTTTGTACAGAGGGCGGGCCTCACGGAATGAATGAATATGCGAATACGGGGGAGTCTATGGCGAAGGGAAAATCCTTAAAATTTCAGTTTATCCTGTTCTTTACCCTCTTTGTGATGGTCATTTGTACGGTTATGGCGGGCACTTCCATTTCCACCACCATCCGGGTGGTTACCACCGCCTTCATTGAGCAGGGCCTCCCCCTCGTAAACCAGGTCGCGGCCCTCATCGAGGGGGATACATTCGAACGGCTGGCCGAAACCCTTGACGCGGATGATCCCTCTTATGAGGAGCTTCAGAGCCGGATGTTCGCCCTCAAGGAGATGTCCAGTTGCCGCTACCTCTATACCATGGCCCCGATCGACGGTTCCCGTTACCGCTTCATCATCGACGGCAGCGGCTCCCCGGAGGACACGGAAAATTTTTCTCCCCTGGGGGAGGAGGAGGATACCGCCGGCTATGACGACGCCTTTCGAAAGACCATCGCCACCCGCGAGACCCGGTATTCCCGGCTCTCCTACGAAGGGGATTGGGGATGGATGATCTCGATCTATACGCCCATTCTGAATTCCCGGGGGAGCTTCGTGGGGATCATCGGCTGTGATTTTGACGCCTCCGCCTTGTACAACAACCTCCGATCCCTGGCAATCCGGCAACTGGCCTTCTCCCTGGGGGCGGTCCTTCTGGGCTTGTCCCTGATGTTCATCTTCGTGAAAATGATCTTCACCCCCCTGGATCGGATAAGCGTGCCCCTGGAGGAAATCGCCGCCGGCGAGGGGGACCTGACCATCTCCATCCCCGGCATGAAGGACGACGAAATCGGCCTGCTGGCGGCCCGTTTCAACCGTTTCGTGGGGAAGCTCCGGGAAATCATCATCACCATCACCCATTCCGTGAAGGACCTGAACCTCAATACGGAAGAACTGCGGGGGCAGTCCGTGGAGATGACGGAAGCCCTGAAGGCTGTTGCCGCGGAGCTTGCGGGAATCAGGGATAGGGCCCTGAATCAGAGCGTCCTGGCCCGGAACAGCTATGACGGGGTCAAACAAATTGAGGCCCTCATCGATAACCTGGCCTTGATGTTCCCCCGGCAGCTTGCCGCGATGGAACAGTCTTCCGCCTCGATTAACCAGATGACCGCCGGAATCCGGGAGGTGTCAAAAAACATCCGGTATCTGACCGAGCGTTACGAAGAGCTGGTAAAGAACACCCGGGAGGGCAAGGCCTTCCAGGAGGAGACCAAGACCTCGGTGGACAGCATCGTCGGCCAGCTTCAAAACCTCGTCTCCGCCAATATGGCCGTCAACCAGATCGCCGCCCGGACCAATCTCCTGGCCATGAACGCCGCCATTGAAGCCGCCCACGCGGGGGATTCGGGCAAGGGCTTTGCCGTGGTTGCCGAAGAGATCCGGAACCTCTCCGAAACCGCCACCGCCCAATCCCAAACCATCAAGGCGTATATCCGGGAGATTGAAGGGACGGTGAACCGGATCGTCATGGCATCGGAAAATTCCCTCGCTTCCCTTAACCATATTGAAGGGGACATCGGGGAGGTAAACAGTATGATCAACCGGATCAATAGCGTGACATCGGAGTATGACGGCGGGATTCAGGAGATCCTTTCGGCCGTCAGGGAGGTCAATGAGATCGCCCAGTCGATTCATACTACCGCGGAAGAGACGAAGAGCAGCAGCATCCCGGTCTTTGCGGGGATCGACGCGCTGGTCAAGGATGCGGGGGAGATCCTGAAATATACGGAATTCTCCATGAGCCGGATCCAGGAGGTGGAAAGACTGGCCGCCCAGGCGCTGGATGTCGCCTCCCGGAACCGGACCAATGCCGGGGAAGTCCTGGACATAGTCCGGCGCTTTAAGGTATCCGCCTAAGCGGGGCGGTCCGATCCGGTCATACACGGGATATACCGGTTGTTCTGGCAGTAGCTATAAAAGGCGTTTTCCGAAAAGATGAGGTGATCCAGAAACCGGATGCCCAGCAGCTTCGCGGCCTCGATCAGGGTCTTGGTTATGTCGTCGTCCTCCTCGGAGGGCCGGAGATCCCCCGAGGGGTGGTTGTGGGACACAAAGACCGCGCAGCTCCGGTCGGAGAGGGGATCGGCGAAGACCTCCCGGGGATGGACGATGGTGCGGTTTACGAGGCCGACGGTAACTATGCGGACCGCCAGGACCTCATGGGCGCCGTTGAGGGACGCACAGATGAACCGTTCCTGACGGCGGTCCGCATAGTGCCGGACGACGTGAAAGATATCCTCGGGGGTTCGGATCCGCTTTCCGGTCATTCCCCACTTCCGCCGCCCGAATTCCAGCATCGCCGCAATGGCGCTGGCCTTGGATTCCCCCAGCCCGGTCAGCCGGACCAGCTCCTTGACCGGGGGAATCTCCTTGTCCCGGTCCAGCCGGTCCAGCAGTTCCGCCGCCAGAACGCTGACATTTTTCCCCTTGATCCCGGTATTGAGGAGTATGGCCAGCAGTTCCTGATCCGAGAGGGATTCCGGCCCCAATTTGAGGAGCCGCTCCCGGGGACGCTGGGCCGGGGGCAGGGCCTGAGGACCGGGTACCGGAAAATCCCGGCGCCCGCCGCTGTCGTGAACCGAATAAAAATCATCTTTCATATTATACTATAAGGGAGATTCTATGGGATTTGCTTCAATAAAATAATAAAAACCATAAAAAAACCATAAAACAGAGAGAGAAAAAATCAAAAAAGAAGTGAAAAAGAAGAAAAAATACCGATATGTTACTATTATGGAAACGCGCATCCAATGCCCCATGAAACGCTCTGTCCTTCATGGGTTCGTCATGGCCTCCCTGTTTGCCCTCCTCGGGCTCGTGGCATCCTGCCGCAG
>JAITRV010000010.1 GCA_031288215.1 Spirochaetaceae bacterium
CGGCAGCCGGCGGTAGTCAATCGTCATTTTTTTTTCTCCGGGCTAGATGGGACTTTCCTTGACCGGTATAATGAATCAGGAGGAAAGGATGGGAACAACAATTGAGATGAAGAACCCCATTGCGGAGCTTGACGGGGATGAGATGTGCCGGGTGCTGTGGGCCCTGGTAAAGGAACAGCTCATTATCCCCTCTGTGAATCTCAAGACCGAATATTACGACTTGGGAATTGAGAACCGGGACGCCACGGATGACCGGGTTTCCGCGGAAGCCGGCGCGGCGATAAAGCGCCTGGGGGTGGGGGTAAAATGCGCCACCATCACGAGTAACGCCGCCCGGAGGGCCGAATATAACCTGAAAGCCCTCCACCCCAGCCCCAATGGGACCATCCGGGCGATTCTGGACGGGACGGTGTTTCGGAAACCGATCATTCTTTCCGGCATCCGGCCTACGGTTTCAACCTGGAAGAAGCCGATTGTCATCGGCCGCCACGCCTACGGGGACGTGTACAAGGCCGCGGAGATGACCGTTCCCGGGCCGGGGAAGGTGGAACTGGTCTATACCGGGACGGACGGGCAGGAGCAGCGGAAGACCGTGGCCGAGATGCGGGGGCCCGGCATTATCCAGGGGATGCACAACCTGGACGAGTCCATCGTGAATTTCGCCCGGTCCTGTTTTCTCTATGCCCTGGAAGAAAAACTCCCGATATGGTTCGCCGCCAAGGATACGGTTTCCAAGATTTACGACGGCCGCTTCAAGGAGCTTTTCAACCAGGTCTACGAGACCGAATTTAAGGAACAATGCCGGGAAGCGGGGATCAATTACTTCTATACCCTCATCGACGACGCCGGGGCCCGGCTGGTTCAGAGCGAAGGGGGGATGCTCTGGGCCTGCAAGAACTACGACGGGGACGTGATGAGCGATATTGTGGCCAGCGCGACCGGAAGCGTGGCCATGATGACCAGCGTGCTCGTGTCTCCCACGGGGGCGGTGGAATACGAGGCGGCCCACGGCACGGTGCAGCAGCACTACTACCGCTGGAAGCGGGGGGAGAAGCCCAGCACCAACTCCACGGCCGTGATCCTGGCCTGGACCGGCGCCCTGGCGAAGCGGGCGGAACTGGACAACACCCCGGAATTGGGGGCCTTTGCCGGACGCCTTGAAGGGGCGGTCATGGAGACGCTTGAGGCGGGGGAAATGACCGGCGATTTGGCCCGGATCGCCTCCCCGGCTCCGGCCCGCCCGCTGGATTCCTGGGAATTCATCGAGGCCGTCGCAAAACGCCTCCGCTGACCCCCGGGGTTCCCTGCGGACAGCGGGGAGCCCCGCGTCCGGGGGCTTGTTTTTCAAAAGAATTGCTCCGGCGGAAGGGGCCGTCCCTTTGCCTGCCCCTTGTCAATCCCCCCCAATCGGCGTATTATCTATTATCCATATCGGAAAACAAGGAGATTGCGGTGATCATAACAGCCAACGGAAAGCCGGTAGAAATATCCGGGGAAATCAGCGTGACAAAGCTTTTGGAAGAAATCAAGGTGGAAATGCCCGAATATGTCAGCGTCCAACTGGACGACCGGATGCTTCTGCGGGCCGATTTTGATACCGCCACGGTAACGGAGGGGGCGGTGGTGGAATTTCTCTACTATATGGGCGGCGGTCAGGGTATAACCGCCGGTCAGCTTGTAACCGCCGGTTACTTCATGGACGCCGGTAATTTCATAAGCGCCGGCCGGAAATCATGCTGACCCTGGCGGCGGATCTCTACGGCCTCATCATCGCCCACGCCCGTTCGGCGCTTCCCAACGAAGCCTGCGGGCTCTTCGCCGGGGAGATCGCCGGGGACGAAAAAACCGTCCGGGCCGTCTACTGCCTCAAGAACACCGACGAGAGCCCGGAACATTTCTCCATGGCCGCGGAGGATCAGTTCAAGGCGGTCAAGGACATGCGGCGGCAGGGCCTCGTCCTCCTGGGAAATTTTCACAGCCACCCCGCCACTCCCGCCCGCCCCTCGGAAGAGGACATCCGCCTCGCCTTTGATCCGGCTTTGAGCTACGTCATCGTCTCCCTCAAGGATGCCGAGCCGCTAATGAAAAGTTTCCTCATCCGGGGGGGAACGGCCGAAGAAGAACCGGTCCGGATTATTCCCCCGGATCATTGAGCCCCGGCGGGTCCCTCCGGGGGCCTTGCACGCCCGCCGCCGCGGGGCCTTACAAAAGATCCTCCGCGGTCCAGACCGGCCGGCGGTCCCGGCGTCCTTCAAAGAGGAAGTGACGCCTTACCCCCGCGTCCCGCATGGCCCGGCGGGCATCCTCGTAGCGGCTTCCCAGGTGCTCCGCCCGGTGGGCATCGGCGGTGATGGCGAGGGGGACCTCCTGTCCGGCGAGGAGCCGCAGGAGGGCCTGACCGGGGTAGGGGTCCCGAATCCAGCCCCGGATGATGCCGCCGGTATTGACCTCCACCACCACGCCGGATTGGGCCGCCAGGGAGGCGGTTTTTTCCAGGCGGGAGCGGTATGCGGATCCGGCGGTGGAAAAGTATTGATCGGCGGCGTTGTTTTTTTTGACAAGATCCGGATGCCCCAGGAGGTCGAATCCTCCGGCGCGGATCATGGCGTCCACCGCGTCCCAGTACCGTTCCATCACCGCTTCCCCGTCGCCCTTAAAATGGTTCCGGATATGGGCATCGAAACATTCCGGACTATCGTCTACCGGAAAGGGTTCGCCCCCGTCCGGGGGGATGAGGTAGTGGACCGATCCGATGAGGTAGTCCAGTTCCAGCGCTTGAAGGTCCCGGTCCGCGGGTCCCATGAGGCCCTGGATATAGTCCACCTCCAGGCCGCAATAGACGGGGAGTTTTCCCGCCCAGCGGATGCGGGCATCGCGGACCTCATCGAGGTATTCCTGAAACCGGTCCTCACTGATATGCCAGTCCGAATCGATGCCGGTTTTTTTGCGGATCGGCGCGTGGGAACTGAAGCCCAGGGAAGCGAAGCCCTTTTCATAGGCGGCGCGGCACATGGTTTCGATATCGTCGCCGCCGTCGCAGAAGGTCGTATGGGTATGGATGCAGGTATAGGTCATCTTAATTCCTGATAAAGGCCTCCGCTTCTACGTTAAACCGGTTAAAGGCTTCCCGCAAGGGGGGAATGCCGGCCTCCGCTTCCGGGCGGTTTTGGTCTTTGAAGGCCCGTTCCAGCACCGCGGCGGCCCCGCCCAATTCCTGCCCCGTCAGGGTCAGGGCGCTTCCTTTGATCAAATGGGCTATCCGCCGGCCTTCCTCCCAGTTCTCCTCCCGGGCCAGGGCGGGGAACCCGTCGAGCTGTTCCCTGGTCCGGTCAAGGAAGCGGCCCATGAGGGATTTGACCGTTTCGGTCTCTCCGAGGAAGGTTCGCAAGAGTTCCCCCGTGTTAAAGACGCCGGTTCGGTCCGCGACGGGTTCTCCCGGGGGAACCGGCGCGATCTCCGGTACCGGCGCGGCCAGGACCGGCGCGGCGGCTGACATCCCGGCCTCCGGCGCGGCGGCCGCTGAGTCCTGAATGCGGAGCATGGCCCGGCCGAGCAGGCCCACGGCCCCGTTGCGGGGGGAGGCCGGGAGCCATTTGCGGAGCATCGCCTCAACGTCGGGCTGCTTGCAGGGCTTGAGGAGGATGTCGTTGATGCCCACCTCCCGGCAGTGATCCCATTCGTCGGCTATGGCCCCGGCGGTTACCGCGATGATGGGCTTGGTGAAGCCCTGCTGCCGCAGGTGGGCGGTGGCTTCATAGCCGTTCATCCGAGGCATCTGAATATCCATGAAGATCAGATCGATCCTGTGGGAGGAGGTCTTTTCCAGGGCGTCCAGGCCGTCGTCCGCGGAGATCGACGGGCAGCCGAGTTTTTTCAATATAATAGAAAAGAGTTTTTGATTGACCGGATGATCCTCCGCGATGAGGATCAGGGGCCCGCCGGAAAGCGGCCCGGCGGAATCCGCCGTAGCGGCCTCGGCCCCGCCGGATTCGGGAGGGTCCCATACGCCGGGGAAAGCCGGATCTTCCGCAGGAGGCTCCATGTCCGGGGGGAAATCCCCCGCCCCCGCCCCTGTCTCCGGGTCCGCCGGGGGATCGGAGAAGCTCCGGGCTATGGCCTCCGCCAGATTTTGCCGCTTGATGGGCTTGTAAATATACGCGTCAAACCACCTGAGGAGGGTCATCTTGGCATCCCTTCCCAGGAGGCCCCGGGGAGCCATGAGGATCAGCCGGGTATTGTTGATGGCCGTGTCGCCGTTGATCTCCGCCGCCAGACGCCAGCCGTCCATCCGGGGCATGAGCATGTCGATAAAACAGAGCCCGTAGGGCCTTCCCTCCTGAAAGGCGGCGCGGAGCATTTTCAGGGCCTCCGTTCCGGCGGCGGCGGTATCGACCTCCCGGCAGCCCATGCAGCCGAGATAGGAAGCGAGAACGCTTCGGGATTCATCCCAGTCGTCCGCCAGCAGGATCCGGACCGTTGAGAGGTCCCCGCAGGCGGACAGGGGCGGCGGCGGCTCCTGAGCCCGCTCGATGGGTATGGTAAAGCGGAATATGGACCCCCCCTGGGGGTTAGGGACCATCTCGATGGTCCCCTGCATAAGCTCCACGAAGCTCCGGGAGATGGCCAGCCCCAAACCGGTCCCGCCGAAACGCCGGGTATTGGAAAGGTCGGCCTGGAAGAAGGTGGTAAACAGGTGGGGCCTGCTTTCCGGCGGGACCCCGATGCCGGTATCCGCCACAGCCACCGTAACCGCTTCCTGCCGGTTCAGCTCCCCTATCCGGGCGCTGATGACGACGCTGCCCTCCTGGGTAAATTTGACCGCGTTCTTGACCAGGTTGATCACGATCTGCCTGAATTTGTTGGGATCCCCCATGATATTGACGTTCCCTTCGGGGGCTATATCCAGGACGATTTCCAGCCCCTTCTTTTGCCCCTCCAGGGCGATCATTTCCACCACCTGCTCCACCGCCTGTTCGACGTTAAAACTGAGGTGTTCCAGCTTCATCTTCCCCGCTTCGATCTTTGAAAAATCCAGGATGTCGTTGATCAGGGAGAGGAGGACCTCGGCGGAAAAAATGATCTGCTGGGAATACTCCGCCTGTTCCCGGTCCAGTTTGGTATCCTGGAGCAGGCCGGTCATCCCGATGATGGTTTGAATGGGGGTACGGATCTCATGGCTCATATTTGCCAGGAATTGGCTCTTGGCCTCGGCGGCCTGTTCGGCGCTGACCTTGTCTTCCCGGAGCCGGGCCTCTTCCTGCCGCTCCCGGGTTTGGTCCTTGAGGGCGAAGCCGATGAAGGGCCCCCGGAGTTTGGGCTCGATTTCGGGGATGGCGTCTATCACCCAGGCATGGATATTGAACCAATGGATGTTATGCTGGTGGTCGTGAAAGGGGGCCTCGAATTCCACCTGTTTGGCGGCGCCGTTGATCAGCCGGGAGAAAAAATTGGAGAACCGGAGGGTCTCATGGACGGAGAGGTACACCGGAGGGGGCGGCCGGCCGTCCTCCCCGTGGTTTTTCAATAAGAGCGGTTCCATCAGTTCACCGAACCGCGAATTTGACTCGATGATGATACCGTTCTTATCGGTAATACCCATGGCAACCTGGGACTCTTTGAAAAACCTGAAAAACAGATTGGTATCGTGCATTGCTTCTCTCGTCATACCGGCCCTTACATTCGACCCTTAAAAATTAGACCTGAGAATTTCCAGAAATTTTTTGAAAATATCATCCGGTTTAAGGGGTTTTATTATATAGCTTTTGATCCCCATCTTAAAGGCCCGGATCACCGTATCCCGCCGGGAAACCGCGGATATCACGATCACCACATGGGGCATACCCATGATTTGCATGGCGCTGAGCACGTCGAAGCCGCCGACGTTCGGCATCAAAAGATCCAGGAACACCAGGTCAAAATGATCGGTGGCGAGGTCCGTGAGGAATTCGGAACCGTCGGCATAGGTTTTAACCGTGGCTCCGAAATGGAGGAAGGTGTTTTTGAGCAGTTCATGGATCAGAAAATCGTCATCCACCACGGCGATCCGTAAACGGCCGATGAAATCCTTGAAGAATTCCAGGTCCGGCTTGGATTCGGCATCAAACCGGAGCAGCACGGATTCCCCCTTGGGGACGGATTCCGTCGCGGATAATATCCGGTCTCCGATTAACTCGGCGGTTTCTTCCTCCAGTTCCATGAGCGTATCCAATTCCGTGGTCTCGTCAATGTCCATGATAAGGCCGTCCAGGGCGTATTGTAAATTGGAAACCACCTCAAGGCCGGCATACTCCTTTCTTTCCTCAATAAATTTCCGCGTAAAGGAATCCAGGGTTAAGACCCGGATGTTCTGTAAGAGGGTCTTGGAGGAATTGATGACCACATCCAGGAGTTTCTGGAGGTTCGGACCATCGGCAAAGGACAGGGTTATGTCGCTCATCATAACAATGACCTTGGGGCTGTAGATTCCGTATAATTTGACGAGTTCCAGGATCTTAAAATGGAGCAAATCCAACTTGTCCCGGTTGAGTCCCTGGGCTATCTCGATGAAAATGATATCGTCATTGACATGGACCTCC
This sequence comes from Spirochaetaceae bacterium, assembly GCA_031288215.1. GTDB lineage: Bacteria > Spirochaetota > Spirochaetia > Treponematales > Breznakiellaceae > JAIRMO01. Next base: position 6,576 of record JAITRV010000010.1, read on the forward strand.
ACGATTCCCGGACTTTCGTCAAGGTCAAAGGAAATTCCCATGAGTTCCTGCAGGGAACTCATGAGGGCGTCAAGCTTCAGGGGTTTGGTGAGGACCTTTTTTACATTATAGGGGACCAGTTCTAAGATCCGTTTTTTGTCGATATGCTGAGCCATGATAATCACCGGGGTATCTACTGTATTGGCGTTGGCCATTTTTTGTTTCAAGACTTCCAAATAGCCGGGATTTTTCAAGTGATAATCCATAATAATGAGATCGGGAGCAAGGGTCCAGACCTTTGAAATGCCTTCCAGGGCATTTTTCGCGATGGTTGCTTCCATCTGTTTTCCGTCAAGTTTTTCTCGTAAATAATCACGGAACAAAGGAGACTCATCGATAATCAAAAGTTGCTTCATATTATAATTTTAGGCTACCTCTCACGATCTTACAAGTCAGGGGATACCCCCGGGGGCTGGTCCTCCCGGCACGGGCCGGCATGGGGGGATCAGCCGGGGGGTCCTGTCAGGGGAATACCCCGGTCGCCCCCTGTTCGCGACGTTGCTCTTGATGCCTACGGCATAACTGGTTCCTCTGCTCAAAAGGGGTCGTCCGGGGTATTTCCCTGCCACCCCCCTTCGCCGTTTCTGCCCATGCCGGCCCGTGCCGGTTTTTCCGGCGGGAGTATCCGC
>JAITRV010000036.1 GCA_031288215.1 Spirochaetaceae bacterium
CAGCACATGGGCGGAAAAAGCCGCCGCGGAGAACGCGCAAGGGATAGAAGCGGAAATCCCGCAGACTTTCCCGCAGGGAAAGTCGAGGAATTGAAGCGGATAGCCCGGTTTCCGGCGCGAACCTTTGGTTCGCGCCGGAAATGCGCCCAAGATACGAAGGTAAAAAGCGCTCCGCGTTTATCCTGACTCACCCGGAGGGCTTAGAGAACGCGGTAGGAGGCGCATTTGAGGTAGAGGGATTCGTCGTAGCCCACCAGAATGGGATGATCCGATGCCTGATAGCGGAAATCGAGGAGGATGAGCCGGCGTTCCGCATCCCGGGCGGCCTCGGCGACCATGCGCCTGAACCGGCCTTCTTCCAGGGCCTGGCTGCAGGAGCAGCTTACCAGGACGCCCCCGGGACTGAGGAGCTTCAGGGCCCGGAGGTTCAGTTCCTTATAGCCCCGCAGAGCCCCCTCCAGGACGGAGCGGGATTTGGCAAAGGCCGGGGGATCCAAAATGACGAGGTCGAAGTCCTGCCCCCGCAGGGCCCGGAGGGGGTTCCCTGGGCCGGGGCCCAACACATCCCCCTGAAGGGTGGTGAAGCGGTCGTCCACGCCGTTGAGCCGGGCATTGTGCCGGGCCCGTTCCAGGGCCGCCGCGGAGGTGTCCAGGGCGGTTACCGAGGCGGCCCCGTGCCGGGCGGCGTGGATGCCGAAGCCCCCGGTGTAGGAACAGACATCCAGGACCCGGGCATTGCGGGCAAAGGCCGCGGCCCGGAGCCGGTTCTCCCGCTGGTCCAGGTAGTGCCCGGTCTTTTGCCCCTCCTCCAGGTCCACCCCAAAGGGAAGGCCGTTCTCGAAGATCAGGACCCCCGCCGGGGGAAGTTCCCCCCGGATCAGGCCCGACCGCAAGGGGAGGCCCTCCGGTTCCCGGACCGCGGCGGACTTTTCCACGATTCCCCGGAGGGCGCCCAGAGCGGGGCCCAGGCCTTCCTCCAGGGCCGCCAGGATTTCCTCCCGGCGGCAGTCCATTCCGTAGCACAAAAACTGCACCGCCAGCCATGACGAGGGAGGGCCCAGGGCGGCTTCCACCAGGTCGAAGCGGAGGGGCCGCTCCGTAAGGGCCGCTTCCGCCGCGTCCAGGGGCCAGCCCACGAAGCGGTCCACGATGAGCCCCGGCAGAAAATCCGCCTCCCCAAAGACGATACGGGCCGATTCCCGGCGCAGGTCCGCGCCCCCGGGGAAGGTCCGCCGGGCCAGGGCTTCCCGAATCCGGCGTTTGAAGAAGCCCTTGTCCACCCCTTCTTTGGAAGGGCTGAAGATCCGGGCAAGGATCTTCGAGTGGGGGTTCACAAAGGCCCGGCCCAGGTATTCCTTCCGGGAACTTTCCACCTCCGCCAGCTCCCCCGGTTCAAGGCCCCGGGGGGGGCCCCGGGGGGGCTTCTCTTGAAGCGATACGGGGGCATGCAGGAGGGCCGCGGCTCCGCCGGCATCTGAGTGAGGGGTGAAAGGGGTGGGCGCCGCACGACCCGCAAAGGAAGCCCCTCCGGGGCTTTCGGGACCGGGGGCGATTCGGGCGACCTCGTTGTCGTAGACCCAGGGGTGTCCCGCAAGGATACGGTCTTCCTCACCGGGTTTTAAGATGATCCGCTTCATAACGCGGTCATTATATACGAGATCAGGGGAAAAAGGGAGTCCCCCAGTACAGACCGCCGGATACCCCGAGGGCTGGTCCTCCCGGCACGGGCCGGCATGGGCCGGCACAAGAGATATCTGCGGGGGGGGTCCTGGCGGTGGGAAAACATAGGGTTCCCTCCGGAGGCCCCTCCCTATGTTTTTTTCCCGGACACCCCCTTACGCCTTTTTCTCCCCCCCACGCCGGCCCGTGCCGGTTTTTCCGGCGGGTTGCGGCGGCCTGCCTTTACGGCGTTGGGGCGGGTCGGGCTGCCGGATGAGGCTGCCGTGGCCGGCCATAGTGAGGGCGGTACGGGGGCAAGAAGCCGGGGAGGAGTGAGCAGTTAGGAGGGAGGAGTTTTCTGATTAGGTGTCTTTGTCAAGTCCTGAAATAGGTTGTCAGAATTTTATGCAATCCTACGATGCATTTTTTCTGGCGTCTCATAGTTAAGGGACAAATGAGGCCGTTTGGTGTTGTACAGGAACACCCCCTCATCTATCGCCTCAAGCGCCTGCTGCTTCCTCCGAAACGAATAGCCAAGCCCATCCTGCTTCAATATCCCGTTCAGCCGCTCAGCATGGGCATTTTCGTAACCGTGCAGCTCCTCTCGTCTCCTTATCCCAAGCCCATGAGCCTGGAGCCGTTCAACTTTTTTAAGTCCTCCGTACTCATTCCCAGCCGCCGGCAGGCGATGTCCAGAAAGGCGCTCTCCAGGCAATAATCCATAGGGGCATCGGCGAGGGCCGCTTCCAAGTCCCGTATCCTGCTTCGGGCCGCTTGTAATTCGTCAATCTCGTTCATCGTTTCCACCTTTACCCTTTTGGGCAGCATATCTTCCCGTCCGTAGTGCTTTATCCACTTGGTCACCGTCGAAGCTCCCCGAATCCCGTTCCTCCGCCGGGCCTCATCAAGGCTCGTATATTTCCC
>JAITRV010000105.1 GCA_031288215.1 Spirochaetaceae bacterium
CAGGTCCCCTTCTGCTACGCGGACGCCGCCGGCCTGCCCACCCTGGCGGAGCCGGACAACCCCAACGGCTCCGACTTCGCCATTGAGGGCCTCACCAGTCCCGACGGCCGGATCATGGGAAAAATGGCCCATTCGGAGCGGCGGGGCCCCCTGGTGCATATCAATATCCCCGGGAACAAGGTGCAGCGGATCTTTGAGGCGGGAACGGCCTATTTCAGGTAAACGCGCGGGCAAGCGGGCGGCGCCTTTTTGCGAACCGAAGCTTCGGCGGGGTATTAAACCAGGGCTCCCGCATGAGCCCCCGCCCTAACGGCCAAAGAGGCCGATTTTGCCGAATTTATGCCACTTTCCCCCGTTCCGCTTGCCCCCTTCTTCGAGGATCTTGAAGATAAAGGCGGCAAAGGAAGCGGGTTCCCCGGAGCCGGAGAAGCCCAGCACCTGGTAGGGTTTCCCGGCGGAGGCGGCCAGGAGGGACTGGGCCAGGGCCCGGAAGGCGGCGGCCACCGCGCCTCCCGCCACATCCACCGGTTCGTCCTTCCCCCGGACGGAGGGTTCCGAAAGGACCAGGGTCAGGACGCCGGCTTGCCGGGCTTTGAAGCGGCCGATGAGTTCCCTGGAGAGGAAGAACCAGCCCTTGATGTAATCGTTCACCAGGGTTTCAATGTCCGTTGAGGAGAGTTCCTCCGGGGGGCGGTAGAGGCCCGGAGGGACGCAGATCAGGACGGCCTCGTCGATATGGGCCATCCGGTTCTCCGCGGCCAGGGCGAGGGCCCGGGCGGAGATAGGGCTCCCGGGATTCCAGGCGAGGGGAATGTGGCCCTTCAAGGCGGAAGGGCCGGTCCCTCCGGGATGGGAGAACCGGTTCGGAATGAAGGCGGCGGCGAAACTTTCAACCCGTTTCGCCGCTTCCGCCGCAATAGCCGCGGAAAGGGGGGATTCGGTCCCCGCAAGTAAAATACCCCTGGTCATAGTTCCAGTGTACACATCCCGGCGGTTCAACGCAATGGGCCTGATGGGCAGTCTTCTCCCTTACCCTGTCATCCGGGTATTCCCCGGCTTTCCAGGGCGCAGGCGGTCTCCGCGGCGCTTTCTATCATCCGCTCGGCAGCCAGGGGGAGGAGGGTCAGAAGCCGCCGGGTCCCTCCCGGGCCGCCGCGGGCGTCGTAGGCGGCGGTCAGGGTCTCCCAGATTTCAAAGAACCGGGAAAGAAAGCCCAGCATCAGGGCGATCCCCAGACTGAGCCGGGGTTGCGCCAGCCACCGTTGCGCCAGCCGCTGTTGTTCCAAGCGCCGCTGTTCCGGATGCCGGCCCCGGAGGTTTCCCAGGAGCCGGATCAGGGGGCGCAGGACGAGCGCCTCACCGCGGCCCAGGGATTCCCGGAGTTCCGTCATGGTGGTTACCCGGAAGAGGAGGGCCCCCGCGGCAAAGGATTCGAGCACCGTGAGGGCAAAACCCAGGCCCTCCGTGAACCCCCCGGGGGAAAAGCCGCCGGGAATGAAGCTCCCCGGGGAAAAGGCCAGGGAACGGAAGGCCAGCACCATGAGGGCCGTGATAAAGAGGGGCCGGCCTCCCCGGAGGAGGCTCCAGGGCCGCACGCCGGCGGAAAGGGCGGCGGCGCAGAGGATGCCGGCGATAGCCAGGAGTGCCGGGAAGCCGAAGAAAAAGGCGGAGAGGGAGAGGGCCAGGAGCAGGAGGAACTTGAGCGCGGCGGGAAGGCGGTAGAGGAAGCCCGTGCCGCTCCGGTAGGCGTAGGGCGGCTCCGCCGGGGGGATCTTCAGTCGAGCCATGTGCAATCCTCCACCCGCCGGTAGCTCCGCCGGGGGTCCCGGACCCCGTATTCCCCCCGGAGCCGGTTCAGGACCTCCTCGCTTCCCCCCTGGTCCCGGATCAGCCCCCGGTCCAGGATGACGAGGCGGTCCGCAAAGGCCAGGACCTTTTCCAGTTCATGGGTCAGGATCACCAGGGTTTTTCTCCCCTGCTTTAAGTCCCGGATAAGCCGGAGCACCTGGACCACCCCCGGCCAGTCCAGGTTGGCGAAGGGCTCGTCGAGGATCACCGTTTCGCAGCCCATGGCCAGGACCCCCGCCACCGCCAGCCGCCGCTTCTCCCCCCCGGAGAGCCGCCGGGGGGCAAAGTCCCCCTTGCCCTCCAGGCCCACCGCCTCCAGGGCGGCGGAAACCCGGTTCCCCAGGGCCTCCCCGGAAAGCCCCAGGTTTTTCGGCCCGAAGGCGGTGTCCTCCGCCACGGTCTCCCCGATGATCTGGGCGTCCGCATCCTGGAAGACCATCCCCACCTCCCGCCGCAGGGCCGCGGCGCAGCGGTCCAGGGGGAGGCCCCGGAAGCGGATTTCCCCGGCGCTGGGATCAGAGAGCCCCAGGAGGAGCCGCATCAGCAGGGTCTTGCCGGATCCGTTGGACCCGGCGATGAGCAGACATTCCCCCCGGTATATGTCCAGGGTAACGCCCCCCAGGGCCCGGCAGCCGTTCGGGAAAATTTTAACCAGATCCTTGACCGAAAAGAGGGCCTCACGGCCGGAGGCCTCCTCCGCGGGGGCCTCCGCGAGGGTCTCAGTCGTGAGCGCCTCCGTCATGCGGCCCTCAGCCATCCAGTTGATCCGCCGCCACCCGCCGCAGCCTCGGGGCAATGAGCGCCGCCACGACGCCCTTGACCACATCCCCGATGATGAAGGGGATGAACCCCGCCGCCAGGGCGCCGGCCCAGCTTGTGTTCAGGACGGCTTTGAGGTGGATAACTCCGGGCAAGTACACCGCCAGGAGCCCCAGACCGGTCCCCAGGATGATCCGGACCCAGGAGGTCTTCCGGTCTGCCCGGGGACGGCCCGCGATGAAGCCCGCGGTGAGGCTTGCCAGGAGGTAGCCGATGAGGAAGCCCCCGGTGGGGCCGAAGAAGTGGGCGATTCCCCCGGTGGCGCCGGCAAAGACCGGGGCCCCCAAGGCCCCGGCGATGAGGTACAGGGCCGCCGCCGCGCCTCCCAGGAGGGGCCCTAAAACGAGCCCCGAGAGCATGGCGAACATATTCTGCAGTACCACGGGTACCGGAGAAAAAGGCAGGGGGATTGAGATAAAGGCCCCCGCCGCGATCAGCGCCCCAAAAAGGGCGGTCATGGTGGTGCCCGTCAGGGCCCGCCGCTTTGTCGAAAGAGATACGTGCTTTTCCATACGATAAAAATACTCCTTGATGCTTTAATGCTTTTTTGCCGCTTTCAGCCGCTTTACATAAACCGCAGGGACGCCGCCCCCGGGGAAATCCGCAGGACCCCCCCGCCTGATTGGATCAATCCCCGGCCGGATCCGTCGATCCCCAGGAAGATACCCCTCCCCCGGACCCGCTCCCGGGGAAAGCCGAAATTGCCGTGATCGCCGGGAACCACCAGCACCCGCTGCCCCATGCCCAGGGACCGGCGGTTCCACCGCTTCCGCAACTCCTCCCTCCCCGGGCAGGCGCTCTGTATCCCCCGCCAGGTCTCCAGGAAGCGGAGGAGGACCAGCCGTCTCGGGAGGGGATGTTCCAGGAAATCCGCGCAATTCGCCGATTCCCCCGGGGGAACGGGGTTGTTGAGGTTGAGCCCTATGCCCAGGGCGATCCACTGAATCCGGTCCCCTTCCCCGTAGAGTTCCGAGAGGATTCCCCCTATTTTTTTACCCCCCAGGAAGAGGTCGTTGGGCCATTTGAGGGAGACCTCCGCTCCGCAGAGGGCGGAGAGGGTTTCCGCCGCGGCGATCTGGGCGGCCATCCCCAGGAGGGGGGCGTCCCGTACCGGGCAGCGGGGCCGTTCCAGGAGGGTGAAAAAAAGCCCCCCCGGATGGGACATCCAGCATCTCCCGTTCCTTCCCCGGCCCGCGGTTTGGGCCTCCGCGGTGATCACCGTACCTCCGGGACAGCCCCGGCCGGCCAATTCCCGGGCCCGGTCCATGGTGCTGCCGGTACTCGTCCAGTGGTGGAAAAACCGCTCCTGTTCCCCGAATTCCCAGGGGTAGAGAAAATCCTCCTCCCCGCCGGCGTTCCGGTCGACGGAGCTTTGGTCGATGGACCTTGGGTCCACGGACCTCCGGTCGATGGACCTCCGGTCGATGGACCTCCGGTCCACCTCCAGCCCATACCCCCCATCCTCCACGGTGATGGGATAGCCCGCCTTTTTCAGGGCCTGGGCCGCCTTCCAGACCGCCACCCGGGAAACCCCCCGGCTCCGGGCCAGCGTTTCCCCGGAAACCGGCCCCCGCTCCCGAAGGGTCTCCAGCACAAAAGCCTTGACCGAAAGACCCTTCCCCTCATGGTTAACCATCATGACCGATAGGTTAACGGAATTGTTCCCCCCTGTCAAGGGCGTTTTTTTTATGGTATCATGGGCGTGAATGGAGGTACGATCATGAAGGTAATCGCGTTTAACGGCAGCCCTCACCGGGACGGGACCACCCGGCGGGGGATAGGGGCTATTGCGGAGGAGTTGGAGAAGGCGGGGGTTTCCTGCGAGATTGTCCATGTGGGGAACAGCGGCGTCCGGCCCTGCGCGGGGTGCGGAACATGCCGGGAATTGAAGCGCTGCGTCTTTGACGATGATATGGTTAACCCCTCCCGGGAGAAGGTTAACGGGGCCGACGGCATCATCCTGGGGAGCCCCGTCTACTACGGGGGAATCGCCGGGGGCTTTAAGTGCTTCCTGGACCGGCTTTTCTTTGCCGGGGTGAACCTGAAATTCAAACCCGCCATTGCGGTGGCCGCCCTCCGCCGCTCCGGGGGGGTCTTCACCTTTCAGCAGCTCAACAACTACCTGAACCTGGCCCAGGCGATCATCACCCCGGGCTTTTACTGGGGGGCCGTCTACGGAAACAACGGCGAGGAGGTCCTTCAAGACGGGGAAGGGATGCTCCTGATGCGGACCCTGGGGCGGAATATGGCCTGGCTCCTTAAAATCCTGGAAGCGGGGAAGGGAACGATCCCCTATCCTGAGACGGAAAAGCGGATCATGACCAATTTTATCCGCTCGTAGTTACTTTTCCCGGAGTAAATGGTTTTGTGAAGTAATTATGGGATGAATTCTTCTCTCATGACGGGGAATGCTCTTTTATCGGTAAATTTATAGGGGATTTTTATTGAATAATCTGAGATTTTCCTATATTATTATTATCAAGTAAAGAGATTGCCCCTTGACGGAACGGGTATGCGGACCGGCAAAAACCAGGGGGAGAAGATTATCTCAATTTTTTCAGCGGGGGTTTTATAAAGAATGTTGGATATCGGGGCCAGCCATCGTAAGGAATACGCGATAGACGCCGGCCGATCCGAACCTGTTGTGATTGCCGAAGCCCCCGGCCGGGTCCACTATTTGGGGGAGCATGGTGAACCGAAGGCGCGCCTTTTCCTTTCTTCCGCCATCGACCGGTATATTCAGGTGGCCGTCAGCGCCCGGAAGGACAATTCCCTGCGGTTTTTCGCCGCGGATCTGGGAGAACGGAAGCGGACCACCCTGATCAACCTGAAATACAAGCGGGAAGACCGGTGGGCCAATTATGTCAAGGTGGCTATCCACCTTTTCGCCGAATTGGGGTATCCGGTGAAGGGGCTGAATTTTACCCTGGCCGGGGATATTCCCCAGCATGTGGGGCTTGCCTCCTCTTCGGCCATTGAAGTCGCCGCCGCGGTGGCCCTGAAGGGCTTTTTTTCCGCCTCCGTCAGCGACCGGGAACTGCTCAACCGGCTCGGGATGGCGAAAAGCCTGTTTTTCGGGAAACATAGCAAGGGGGTGGACTATCTTATCGCCCTTTCCGCCAGGAAGGACCATTTTCTCCTGGTGGACGAGAAAACGATGGAACTCAAACGGATCAAGTCTCCTTTTTCCAAGTACAAGATCATGCTCATGGATTCCCGGGTGCCCCGGATGGGGGAGGACGACGAGCTGAAACAGCGGCGGCAGGATATACGGAAGGGCTTGGCGCTGCTTTCCCAGAAACGGCAGGGGGTGAGCTTCCGGGATTATGCCCCGGCGGATCTGGTGGAACCCATGGGGAATCTGCCCGAGGAGATCCGCCGCCGGTGCCTGCATATCGTCCAGGAACTCCAGCGGGTTAACGATGCGGTGGAACTCATGAAGAACCAGGACCTTCCGGGCTTGTCCAGGCTGATATTTCACTCCCATGAAAGCCTTCGGGACCTCTACGAGGTTTCCTGTCCCGAGATTGACTGGCTGGTGAAGCGGGCCCAGGAACTCGAGGGGGTGCTGGGTTCCCGGATGACGGGTCATGGCTTCGGAGGCTGTACCTATACGATAATAGACGAGAAGTCCATTGATGAATACCAACGCCGGCTTGAGGATTATGAGCGGATCTTCGGGTTTCATCCCCTGTTCCACACGGTCAAACTCGCCGGGGCGGCCCGGGTGTTGTAAAAACCGGTATGCCGTACCTGCGTGCCGTACGGCTTGCAGTATTTATTATGGAGGCATAATATAGAGGCATATTTTTATAGAGGCATCATGAATATATTACTGACCAACGACGACGGCATCGGCTGTGAGGGGATCCTCCGGCTGGCGGAGGAACTGCGCCGTAAAACCCTCCATCGGATCTATGTGGTGGCCCCGGACTCGAACCGCTCCGGGGTATCCCATGCCATTTCCCTGCGAACCCCGGTTAAGCTCAAAGCCCGGGGGGCGGATACCTGGGTCTGCACGGGAAGCCCCGCGGACTGCGTGATGGTGGTTTCCCTGGGCGCCCTTTCCTTCAAGCCGGACCTCCTCATATCGGGGATCAACCTGGGGCCCAACCTCGGGACGGACATCGTCTACTCCGGTACCGCCGCCGCGGCCCGGCAGGCGGCCCTCCACAACATCCCCGCCATTGCCCTGTCCCTGGCGTCCCTGGAGGCGCCCCTGTACTGGGAGGGGGCGGTTTCCTTTGCCGTGAGCCGGCTGGAGGAACTGCTCCGGCTCTGGGAGGAGGATACCTTCCTCAACGTGAATATCCCCAACCTGGACGGCGGGGTCCGGGATATGGTGATTACCTTTCCCGCCCGCCGGCGGTATAACGACGGGCTCATCACCTATAAGGCCCCGGACGAGTATACCTACTGTTTTATCGATTCCGGCCCCGTGAGAAACGACGAGGAGTGCGGGTCCGATTGGGACGCGGTGTCCAGGAATCTGGTGTCCGTCAGCCCGGTGTACCTCCATCCGGTGGTACGGAAGGATCTCTGCGCCGCCGCTCCCCTCCACGCGGGGGTGGGGCCCCGGGAAAAACGTATCGGGTAGGACGGTATGGCAGGAGACCTTCAGGAAGGCATAGAATTTTTTCGCACGAAGCGGTGGTCGAAGGCGTTGAAGGAATTCAAATCGTTGAAGCCCTCGGACCTTGAAAGCGGGGAAAAGGAGGAATTGTCCTATTATTTGGGCCTCTGCTTTATGAAGCTGAACCAATACGAGGATGCCCTCCTGCATCTGGAACAGGTGGTGACCGGCGGTTCCAATCCCCTCCGGATCTACCAGTGCCGGATGACCCTGGCCTATATCTACGTGATCACCGGCCGCTCCAAGATGGCGGAATTTGAACTGAGACGGCTCCTGGCCGCGGGGTTCAAGTCGGCCCAGCTTTATTCCACCCTGGGTTATGCGTCATGGTCCCAGAAACGGTACAAAGAGGCGGTGGATTACTACGAAAAGGCCCTGGAAGTGGACGGGGAAAATCCCACCGCCCTGAACTGTCTGGGGTATATTTTGGTGGATACCAACGCGGATATTTCCCGGGGGCTGCGGTATTGCCGCAAGGCGGTGGATCGGAAGCCCCAGAACCCGGCCTACCTTGATTCCCTGGGCTGGGCTTACTTTAAAAACGGTGAAACCCAGGAGGCCCGGGTCTGGCTGCGCCGGGCCCTGGAAGCCGCCCCCCATGAACAGGAGATCAAGAAGCACATGCGGACCGTAGTAGGGGATGTCGAATGAGGCGCCGGTGTCTCTCCCGTCAGAACGGGGGGACCGGGGGGCCCCCGGTCCCCCGGCGGGGGTGCGTGCGGACCTTCGGTCCGGGCGGAGCCCCCGTCTTGGTTCTCGTCCTGGTCCTCCTGCTGCCGCCGGGCCTTTTCTCCCAGGAGGAGGAGGTCCTGGGGGGGCTCGACCGGAACGCGGTCAACGCCCGGGAGGAGTTCCGCCTGGGGGTTCAGGCCTATAACCGCTATGCCTTTAACGAGGCGATCCTCGCCTTTGAACGGGCCCTGTCCTTCCGGCCGGGGGAGGCCCTGATCCTGGACTGGCTGGGCCGCTCCTATTACCGGTCGGGCCTGGAAGACACGGCCCTGCGGCAATGGCAGGCCGCGGCGGAAATCTACGGGCCCTCCTCCGGGGAATCCCTGCTTTTGGCGGGACGGATCGAAACCGTCCGAAACCGCCGGGGCCTCTTTCCCGCCCTCCGGGAGCAGATCCGCTATGTGGAAGCCGGGCGCTATCCCGGACGCTCCGATGACGCCGTCCTCTACCGGCAGCCCAGCTCGGTGCTGGGCCTGGAGGACGGGTCGGTCTGGGTGGTGGCCTACGGAAGCAACGAACTCCTCCGGATCGACGTCAACGGCGTCATCCGCCAGCGCCGCCGGGGGCCCCTGAGCGGCTTTGACCGGCCCTACGATCTGGCCCGGGGTCCGGACGGCCGGCTCTACCTCTCCGAATTCCGGGGAGGGCGGATCAGCGTCCTCTCCGCCGACGGGGAATGGCAGGGCTATATCGGCTCCAAGGGCATCGGCGAGGGCGAGCTTCTGGGCCCCCAAAACCTGACCGTCGATGAGGAGGGCTACCTCTACGTGGTGGACTACGGGAACCGGCGGATTTCCAAATTCGACCCCGACGGGGCCTTCATCCTCTCCTTTGGGGACCCTTCGTCCTTTCAGGGGCTCCGATCCCCCACGGGGATCGCCGCCGGGGCGGGGCGGATCTTCGTCGCCGACGGCCTCTCCCGGCGGATCTTCACCTTTGACCGGAACGGGACCTACCTGGGCCTCCTGGTGGAGGAGGGGCTGCGGGGGCCTGAAAGCCTCCGGTTTTTGTCGGAACGGCAGATCCTGGCGGCGGACGGCAACCGGATCGTCCTCATTGACGTGGATTCCGCCCAGGTCCGGGAAATCGGGGTCCTGGGGAATTCCCGCATTCGGATCCTGGGGGCCGCCCCGGACCGGAACGGCAATATCCTGGCGGCGAATTTCCAGGCCGGGGAGGTTTCGGTGATGACCCCCATGAACGATATGGCCGCGGGGCTCTTCGTGTGGATAGATCGGGTGGTGGCGGATAATTTCCCCGAGATCACCGTGGAAGTCCAGGTGCAGGACCGGCAGCGCCGCCCCATCCTGGGGCTGGACGAGGGGAATTTCCTCCTCAGCGAGGAGGGCCGGACCGTTACCGCCCAGAATTTCATCGGCGGCGCTTACCGGAGCGAGGCCGTCGACGTGGCGGTGCTGATAGAGCGCTCGGCCCTGACCGCCTCCCGGGGGGATGACCTGGTAGCGGCGGTCCGGGACATACGGGCCGCGGTGGACCGGATCGTCTCCCTGGTGTCCGCGGGGGAACAGCCCCTGCGGGAAGGGCTCGCCGGGCAAAGCGCCGCGGCCCTTGCCGCCGCCGCCCGGGCCTCCGCCGGCGGCGCGTCCCCCCGGTGGAGATTCGACCTGGCCCTGCGGCTGGCCGCCACGGACCTGCTGGCGGGCCAGAAGAAGCGGGCGGTGGTCTTTGTCAGTTCCGGCCGCCTCGGGGAATTGGCCTTTGAACGCTACGGCCTCTCGGAACTCGCCGGCTACCTGAACAACAACGGCATCATCTTCCACGCGGTGCTCCTCTCCGACGCCCCCCCGGATCAGGAGATCCGCTACCTCTGCGAAGAAACCGGCGGGCAGGTTATGTCCCTTTACCGGCCCCAGGGCATAGGCCCGGTCCTCTCGACCCTCAAATCAAGCCCCACGGGTTCCTACACCCTGCGCTACCGCTCAGAGCTCCCCACGAACTTTGGCCGCGCCTACCTCCCGGTGGAGGCGGAGGTCTACCTCATCGAGCGCTCAGGCCGGGACCGCACCGGGTACTTCCCCCCCCGGGAATAGCCCCGCCCGAAGAAGAATTTACCGCGGGTAAATGCCGATGCCCGGCAGGTTACGCCTTTTCAGGAAAGGCGTTATAGCGTATATTTGGAAGAGAGGAGATGGCTATGAGTGAAATCGTATTGCAAATAAGCGACGATATTAACCTTGAAGGGGTAGTTTCCCTACTTGCCCCTTATATAAAGAATGCGGAGATAAAACAAAAAACCGGAAAATCGAAGGGTAAAATATGGGACGGTGATATGGCCTGTTTGCAAAATCCCTGGAAAATTGATTCCTTTACCCCATTAAAACGGGAATATCTTTATGATCGATAAGGTGTTCCTTGATACCAATATCCTCTATTCCGAAGATTTGCAAAACGGGCACATTATCGATGACCGGCTTAAAGTTATAAACCCTCTGCTCCATTAAAGATTCCGGCGCATTCCCGGCTTCGCCGCTCACGTTTAAAAACCAGAAAATCCTCATTTTTTTCAAATGCGGCCTTGACGCTTTTCTCAGAAGCGGGGTATGATAGCACCGTAATACTTCAGAGGAAGCGGGGTGCGATTCCCCCACTATACCGTAACTGTGAATTGGGCGGCGGCAGCGCCGGTTCGTCGAGACAGCCACTGGCCGAAAGCAGCCGGTTGACCGGGATTTTTTGCGTGAAGAAGCAAAAATCCACCGGTACAACGGCTGCCGGGTTGGGAAGGCTTGACGGATTTTGCCCATAAGTCAGGAGACTTTGGTATGAAAGATAGTTTATTTTTTTGACTTCGAGCATGGGTCGAGAAAAACCGATTACCTGCGTGTTTTATAACCGGTTTTTCCCATATTTTTATTGGGGGAAATGTGTCTATGGCGGGAACGGGCAGTGGAAGTGCGGGCATACTCTTTTTTCTCGAAAATAAGAGCGCGGAGGTTTCTTCCGGTTACACACGCAGGAATCGGGGATGCCGATGCGCTCTTTTTTTATACCGGCAAAGGAAAAAGCCATGAAAAAAATTGTTTTGAGGAGGTTTCTTATGAAACGCTGCTTTTTTGGACGCGGCGCGGCCCTTTTCGCCGCAACGGTTGCGGTATTCGCGCTTTCGTGTACAAACCCGGCAAAGAAACAGGCCGCCGACACGGTTGTTTATTCCTATCTGAGCAATGTCGGGCCGTTGAATCCCCACATGTATGCGCCAAGCCTGATATTTGCCCAAGCGATGCTCTACGAGAGCCTCGTCGCGCTTAAGGATGACGGCACTATCGGTCCCGCCCTCGCCGAAAGCTGGGATATTTCACCGGACGGGATGGTGTATACCTTCCATCTGCGCAGGGATGTACGCTTCTCCGATGGCGAGCCTTTCAACGCACAGGCCGCTGAACTCAATTTCAAGGCGCTCATGAATAATGCGGCGCGGCACGCCTGGCTTAGCATTACCGACAAAATTGAGAAGTACGAGGCATCCGGCCCCTATGATTTCACGCTGACCTTCAATACGCCCTACTACGCCTGTCTGTACGATCTTGCCCTGCCGCGCCCGTTCCGGTTCCTCAGCCCCAAATCATTTCCCGATGACGGCGACACCTCCAAAGGCATAAAAAGCCCGGTGGGAACGGGACCGTGGAAACTGGTAGAAACAAAACTGGGCGAATACGACCTGTTCGAGCGCAACGACTCCTATTGGGGCGAAACGACAAATGTGGCAAAGATACTGGTCAAGGTGATTCCCGATCCGGTTACCCGGGCCCTGGCGTTTGAATCCGGGGACATCAACTTCATTTACGGCATGGGACAGATAAACTACGACACCTTTAACCGCCTGCGAAGCAGCGAGGGGGTTAAAGGCGCGATTTCCGGCCCCCGGGGAACCACCGCCCTCGCCCTGAATACGGCCACGGGACCCACGAGGGAACTGGCCGTGCGTCAGGCTATCCAACACCTTGTCAACAAAGCGGAGATAATCAAGGGTATCACGCTTGACACGCAGATAGTGGCGGACACCTACTTTGCCCCAAACATTCCCTACTGCGATGTTGGGTTGAAGCCTTATGTTTACGATGAAAGCAAGGCGGCGGAGCTTTTGGACGGGGCAGGCTGGATTCTTCCGGCGGGCAAGAAGATTCGTGAAAAGAACGGCGTCCCCCTTGAAATAGATGTCTGCTTTATAGGCGACAACGCGGCGGAGAAGTCTATTGCCGAAGTAATGCAGGGGCAGGGGCTGAAACTCGGCGTATCTTTTAACCTGATTGGCGAAGAGGCGAATTCGTTCGATAACCGGCAAAGAACCGGCGATTTCGGCATGATATTCAACGAAACGTGGGGGCCCCCTTATGAGCCCCATGCCATGATAACCGGGATGCTCGTACCTGCCCACGCCGACTACATGGCCCAGATAGGGCTGCCGATGAAAGCCCAGCTTGACGCCAATATCCGCCGGGTATTCGGTACCACCGATGTGGATGAACGTTCCGCGATTTATCGGGACATTCTGACAACCCTGCACGAACAGGCCGTGTATCTGCCGCTCTACTATGCCACGGTACTCGAAGTTTACCGGACGGCGGAGATTCGGGATGTTGGTTTCGGCCCTGATAGATATGGAGTCCCTTTCAGCTCGATTGTCCTGGAGTAAAACAGGATGAAAAAAATTGTTTTGAGGAGGTTTCTTATGAAACGCTGCTTTTTTGGACGCGGCGCGGCTCTCTTCATTGCGGTCGTTGCGGTGTTTGCGCTTTCGTGTACAAAACCCGAAGAAAAACAGGCTGCCGACACGGTTGTTTATTCCTATCCGAGCAATGTCGGGCCGTTGAATCCCCACCTGTATGCGCCAAACGCGATGTTTGCCCAAGACCTGGTGTACGAGAGCCTCGTTCGACTCAAAGATGACGGTACTATCGGTCCCGCTCTCGCCGAAAGCTGGGATATTTCACCGGACGGGATGGTGTATACGTTCCATCTTCGTCAAGATGTACAATTTTCCGATGGCGAACCTTTCAACGCGGCGGCGGCGGCCCTCAATTTTAATGCGATAATGGGTAATGCGGCCCGGCACGCCTGGCTTGGCATTACCAACAAAATCGAGCAGTACGAGGCCTCCGGCCCCTATGACTTCACGCTGACCTTCAACACGCCCTACTACCCCTGCCTGCACGATCTTGCACTGCCTCGGCCCTTCACGTTTTTAAGCCCCAAATCTTTTCCTGATGACGGCGACACCTCCAAGAGCATAAAAAGCCCGGTGGGAACGGGTCCCTGGAAACTGGCGGAAAGCCGGCTCGGCGAATACGATCTCTTCGAGCGCAACGACTCGTACTGGGGCGGAAAGCCAAACCCTGCGAAGATACTGGTTAAGGTTATCCCCGATCCGGTTACCCGTGCGCTGGCCTTCGAATCGGGGGACATCAATTTTATTTATGGCATGGGGCAGATAAACTACGACACCTTTAACCGCCTGCGGAACAGCGAAGGGGTTATCGGTGCGATTTCCGGCCCCCGGGGAACCACGACCCTCGCCCTGAATACGGCCACGGGACCCACAAGAGAACTGGCGGTGCGTCAGGCTATCCAACACCTTATCAACAAGGCGGAGATAATCAAAGGTATAACGCTTGACACCCAGATAGCGGCGGACACCTATTTTGCCGCCGATATCCCCTACTGCGATGTCGCGCTTGAGCCGTATACATACGATGAAAAGAAGGCCGCGGAGCTTCTGGACGGCGCAGGCTGGCTTCTTCCGGCGGGTAAGAAGATTCGTGAAAAAAACGGCGTCCCGCTTGAAATGGATTTCTGCTTCACCGGTAACAACGCGGCAGAAAAATCAATTGTCGAAGTTCTGCAGGGGCAGGCGCTGAAGCTCGGCGTGTCCTTTAACCTGATTGGTGAAGAGGCGGATTCATTCAATAACAGACAGAAAACAGGCAATTTCGGCATAATATTCAACAACACTTGGGGACCGCCTTATGAACCCCACGCGATGGTATCCGCAATGCTCGTACCTTCCAACGCCGACTACATGGCCCAGATAGGGCTGCCGATGAAGGCCCAGCTTGATGCCAATATCCGCCGGGTATTCGGTACCACCGATGTGAATGAACGTTCCGCGATTTATCGGGACATTCTGACAACCCTGCATGAGCAGGCCGTATATGTGCCGCTCTATTACACCACCATGCTCAAAGTATACCGGAAGGCGGAGATACGGGATGTTGGTTTCAGTTCTAATAGAGATTGTGTCCCCCTTAGCACGATTATCCTGGAGTAAAACATGGCAAAGTTTATTGTTAAACGCATTCTGATGCTTATCCCGATGCTTTTCATCGTGTCCGTCATCGTGTTTCTGCTGCTTCATGCTGGGCCGAACGATCCCGCGATGAGCTACCTGCGGCTTTCAAACATACCGCCGACGGACGCGGCGCTGGAAAACGCGCGGCATGAACTGGGACTGGACCGGCCGCTCCTGACCCAGTATATAAGCTGGATTTCCCGCGCCGTCCGCATGGATTTCGGAATTTCCTATGTAACGAAAGCGCCGGTAACGAGACACCTCCTGCACTACCTGCCGAACACCCTCTATCTTGCCGGGGTTTCGATCGTCATTATGATCGTTTTGAGTCTTCCGATGGGTATGCTTGCCGCGAAGTATCACGGAAAGTGGCAGGATAACGTCCTGCGGGTTTTTGCCTATGCCGGTGTTTCGATACCGAGTTTTTGGTTTGCCTTTCTGATGATCTTTATATTCGCGATACGGTTGAAATGGCTGCCCGCACTCGGCATGGGCGGTCTGCGCTATGTGATAATGCCATCGCTCTCCGTCGTGCTCATGTCAACCTGCATCAACGCCCGCCTCCTGCGGGGCAATATGCTTGAGCAGGCGAATACCCGCTACGTAGTGTATGCCCGGTTTCGCGGAGTACGCGAAAAATACATCACCCGGCATCATATCATGAAAAACTCATTCATACCGGTCGTTACCGCGATGGGAATGCATATAGGCGAGGTCCTTGGCGGCGCGGTCGTGGCGGAAGTGATATTCGCGTGGCCCGGCGTTGGGCGTTACGCGGTCTCCGCCATCAATAACCGCGATTTTCCGGTGATGCAGTGTTTCATCCTGATGATGACCGTGATATTTGTCCTGTGCAATCTTGTTACCGACATCCTCTATGCGGCGCTGGACCCGCGCATACGGTACGGAGAAGGAGGTATATCCCATGCATGACATTGAAGCGGATGGTAGCGCCGTGATTGAAAACTGCGCGAAACACAGCAGACAGATCCCGGCGACGATTGTTGTTTCGGGTATAACCCTTGCCCTGTTGCTGCTTGCCGCGATCTTCGCGCCGCTGATCGCACCGCATGATCCCTACGCGATAAATCTTGAACAGCGACTCGCCCCCGCAAGCTCCCAAAACCTGCTGGGTACGGATCATTTGGGGCGCGACATCCTTTCACGGCTAATCTGGGGAACCCGTATATCCCTCGGCAGCGTTGCTATCATCGCCGTCCTGATAATGGCCTTGGGCTTCACCCTCGGCGCGGTGTCAGGTTTTGCCGGCGGCATCGTCGATTCGCTTATCATGCGGATCTGTGAAGCCTTCATGACTTTTCCCACCTTCATTCTGGCGCTTTTCTTGATAGGCATTTTCGGCACGGGCATGACAAACGTGGTTCTTGCGATAATGCTGACCCACTGGGCCTGGTACACCCGCATTGTCCGCAGCATGGTGCTCAACCTGAAAAACCGGGACTACATCCTCGCCGCCCGCGCGGCAGGCGGCGGCAGTTTTCGCATCTTCGCACTGCATATCGCGCGGCCGGTCTTTGCCCAGCTTGTGATCCTGGCGACCCTTGACCTCGGACACATGATGCTCCACGTTTCAGGGCTGTCCTTTCTTGGGCTTGGCATACAGCCGCCTACCCCCGAATGGGGCTGCATGATAAACGACGCCCGCCAGCAGATTTGGACAAACCCGCAGCTTGCGGTCATTCCGGGGCTGATGATCTTCCTGACCGTGCTGGCCTTTAATATTCCCGGCGACTATCTCCGCGACAAACTTGAC
>JAITRV010000171.1 GCA_031288215.1 Spirochaetaceae bacterium
TTGAAACCGCCGCGGTGATGCTGAAATTTGAGAACGGCGCCATTGGGCTTATCGACAACAGCAGGGCGGCCCATTACGGCTACGATCAGAGGACCGAGGTTCACTGCGACAAGGGCTGCATCCAAGTTGGCAACGATCTGATAGACACGTCCATGATGAGTACCGCCGAGGGAGTCCTCTGCGAGAAGCCCACGAGGATTTTTCTGGAACGGTACAACCATGCCTTTATCGCCGAAGCGCGGTCTTTTGTGGAGGCGGTGGCAAAGAATTCGGAAATAGCCGTGGGGGGCAGTGACGGCCTTATGGCGGTGTATAGTGCCCTGGCGGCGGAGAAGTCCTTAAAAGAAAGGCGTCCGGTTAAACTGACGGAGATAGCGTAAAGGGCACGCGGCCCCGCCGATTCCTCCGTACCGCAGGGTACGGCTATCCCGGAAAAGCAGCGGCTTTTGCCCGGGGCCTTAGAGGCCCCGGTTTAAGCGGAGCCAGTCCGTAAGCCTCCGTTCCAGGGGGCGGATATCGTTACGGTTATCACTGCGGACCTTCTCGTGGAGGTAGGGGAGGATCACCCGCTCCTTGAGGGCGGTCCAGTTCCGGGGCAGGATATTGGGGGGGGAGAGGAAGTCCTCCGGGGGCATATGCCCCAAAAGGCTGGGGTAGAATTGGGGGAACACCTGTTCCGTGACGGTTTTCAGGGCCGAAAAGCCGTTTCCGATGCCGAAGAGGGTCTCGTTGAGCCGTTTATCCCGGCTGGCCTCCAGGAGTGATCGCTGGGTATCCTCATAAAAAAACCACTGGGCAAAGGCGGTGGCGGCCTTTTGGGCCTTGCCCTTCTTGCAGATCCCCAGATAGACCGTCTCTTCCGACAGGGGGATGGCGTTCCGCTCGGCGATCCAGCGGAAATCGAGGTTCGCCCGTTTCTCCTGGGTCAGGGTGAAAAATTCGGCGCTGTCCATATAGGTAAAGAGGATACGCCCGGATATGGCAAGGTTGGAGGGGGGGGCGTAGAAATACTTGAACACAAAATCATCCTCCGCCCGGCTTCCCCCGTTGACCTCCCCGATCCAGTTCCGGACATAGGCCATGGCGTTTTCCAGGGCATCGATGTCCCAGGCCAGGGGGGTCGCCTCCCGGAAGGAGGCGTTGAACAGGCCGGCGACGATAAAGAGAAATTCATTACTCCAGGAGGGGGAGAAACCCATCCGGGAATAGGTCCCATTGGATTCCACGTTGTAGGCATTGCCCACGTCTTTGATCTCGTCCAGGGTCACGGTAAAGGAGTCCCCCAAAAGATAGCTGTTATTCCGGGAGAAGGCCAGGGCGGGGATGTTGAAGGAAACCGGCAAGAGGTACTGATTCCCCTCCAGGTTTCCCAGATCCAGGAGATGGGAATAGAAGGAAAGCCGGGAGAGCCGTTTGTCCTTGAAGAGATAATCCAGGGGGCGGAAGAGGACCCGGGTGGAGGCGCTCTTGAGCCAGGCGCCGGTTACCAGGTCGGGATAGACGCCGCCGTTACGGGTGAGTTCCTGGGCGGGAGAGGCGAAGTACCGGGCTTCCACCTTGTAGCGGTCCTGGGCGGCGTTAAAATACTCCGCATAGAGGGCGAATTCGGGCCGGTCCGTCCAGAGGACGGCGGTTTCAGCCTCAAAGAGGCCGCAGGACCACAGGAGGGGAAGGACGGCCGTAACGATGATGCCCCATTTGCCCATAGCGGCTCCGAAAGACGGCAGTTTAAAGCTGCCCAAAATTCATCATGACCTGGCGGAGCCGCTGCTCCAGAAGCCGGTAGGAGAAAAATTTCCGGCCCAGTTCAAAATTCCGTGCCCCCAAAATCTCCGCCGAAATGGGGCTGTTCAGGATGGTCCTGACGGTCTCGATGGTATCCGGGGTCACATAGTTTTCCATCACCACCACATCAAAGTCCAGGGGTTCTATATCCTCCTGAAAGATCGAATACCGGTTGACCAGGATAGGCTTCCGAAACCAGATGGCCTCCAGGAAGGCGTTGCCGAATCCCTCGTAGGTGGAAGGATAGGTCACAAAATCCGCATTGAGGTAGCAGTCCCAGAGGCTGTATTTCTTTGCCCCGGACTCGGTGGTTCCCCGTTCCGCGCCGATGAGGTCCGGCCGGATGATCACGTCCACCCCCAGGAGGGCGGCGTAGTCCATGGTCCGGTGGAAGTAGTCGGAGCCCTCGTCCCGTTCCTGGTGGCTGATCAGGAGCCGGGCCTTCTTGTCCTTCAGGCGGCCGGCCAGTTCTATGGCGTGTTCGATCCCCTTCCGGGCCACCACCCGGGTGGGCTGGAGGAGCAGGACATCCCCCTCGGGGATTCCCAGGGCCTCCCGCATGGTCCGCCCGTACTCGTCCAATACGGGGGGGTCCGTGTCAAAGTCAAAGACATTGGGGATGATGGTCGAGGAAAGGCCGCAGCGGAAGGAGAGTTTTTGCCGGGCTTCGGAGTTGATCACCACATGGCTTATGGTATGGAGCCGGGGAGGAAAGGCCATGGAGAGGTAGTCCGCCACACAATTCACGGAAAACCGCTGCCGTTCCCAGGAAAAATCGTGGTGATGGGCGATCACGGGCAGCCCCGTTTCGGCGATCAATTCGGTCAGGGCCAGCCCCAGAGGGATGTTCATGGGAATGGTCAGGGCGTTTTCCGTGATGAGGAGGTCTATCCCGAAGGTCTTTACAAAATCGTAGAGCGCCTGCTTCAAGCGGAACCGGACCGCCTGGATTTCCCCGGTGAGGGCCTCGCTACGGACGGTGCTCCCGAAGCAGCGATCCTGGAGTTCCATGATCCGGGGGTGGCCGAAAAAGGCTTCTTCCACCACCAGGGATCTTTCCGGCGACCAGTTGGAAAGCCCGGAGAAGAAGTAACATTCGTAGCCCATCTTCTCCAGCACCTGCCGCCATTTTGTCGTTTCCAGGGATACGCCGTCGGTTCCCTGAAACCGGGTCGAAACAAAGCCGATTTTAAGAATATCAACACTTTTCGTTAGATACATAGATTCATTATATGCGCAATCGCCAAGGATAACCAGCCCAGGGCTCCTGCATTTACTCAAAAAAAGAAGAAGAACCACGGACACACACGGACCCTCACGGACTTGTTGTCTGAAATTCATGCGTTTGTCCGTGTTTGTCCGTGTGGTCCGTGGTTAAATTTCTTTGGATCTATCGAGTCATTGGGAGTAATCAAGGTACCAAGACGATTATCTCATAAAAAAGTATGAAATAAAAGTAAATGCAGGAGCCCTGGGCCGTCAGCTTACCCATTACGGCTTCGTTTAAGGCCCATCATACGTTGCGGATCATCTCCCAAGAGGCCGCTACATGCCGCGAAGTTTGTTGTCAAGCCGCGCCTTGTCCTGGTTGTTTATGACGCCCTT
>JAITRV010000126.1 GCA_031288215.1 Spirochaetaceae bacterium
ACCGACGACATCTTTCATTCCTCCAAAGATATTTTTACCACCGCCAATAACCAGGCCGCCAGCGTGGAAGAAATTGTCAGCACCATGCACGAAAACGCCCGGATCGCCGGGGACATCGCGGAAAAAACCGGCAGCGTCGCCACCATCGCCGCCAGAATGGAGGAGGACGTCAACCACGGCTTCTCCGTCCTGGAGGGCAACGTGGTTAAAATGAAAGACATAAAAGAAAAAAACGACGGGATCATTTCCGGGATCGTTGCCCTGGGCAACATGATCTCCCGTATCCGCGACATCGTTAAAACCATCAACGCCATCACCGACCAGACCAAGGTCATCGCCTTTAACGCCGCCCTGGAAGCGGCCAGCGCCGGGGACAAGGGGAAGCGCTTCGCCGTGGTGGCCAACGAGGTCAACCGCCTGGCCGACGATATCGCCGACCTGACCAAACAGATCCGCCAGCAGGTGGAGGAAATTCAGAGTTCCTCGTCGTCCCTGATCATCTCCAGCGAGGAAGGGGCGGATAAGATCACCGAGGGCTACCGGCTCATCAGGGACCTGGAGGATGTCTTTAAGGAGATCCGCTCCGGGGCGGAGATTACCTCCAACCAGGCGCGGATCATCACGATAAGCACGCAGAAACAGCAGAAGTCCACCGAACAGATCAATACGGCCCTTGCCGATATTTCAAACGGCCTTAATAGTTTTATCCGTTCCACGGAGATCGCCACGGGCTCCGCGGAGGGGCTTACCCGGCTGGCCAAAGAACTGGAACAGGTGCTGAACGCCCAGGCGGCGCCGTCCCCGCGTCAGAACGGCGCCAACGCCGCGGCGGCCCCGAAGGCTGACGCCGCGGACCGGTAGGGGAGACCGCCATGGCCATTGACCGGGAAAAGTACATCGGCAAATTTGTCGATGAGGGCATTGAAAACATCGCCGCCGTGGAGGCCCTGCTCTTTGAGATACTCCAGGGCGCGTCCATCGACGACGACCTGGCGACCCTGCTGCGGGCCCTGCACACCCTCAAGGGTTCCTCCCGGATGCTGGAATTCCACCGGATAGAGGCCGTAGCCCACGCCCTGGAAAGCGTCTTCACGGCGGTGAAGGAGCAGCGGATCGATCTGTCCGAACGGGCCATGGCCCTCATCCTGGCCGCCCTGGACGCACTCAAGGCGGGCCTGGGGATGGTGCAGAACACGAGGGACGACGATATTGACATCCGGATCTTTGAAAAGGAACTGGCCGCCCTGGCGGCGAATGAGGTATTCTCCGTCCCGCCGGGTTCCCAGGCGGCGGCTTCCGCCGCGGCGGGGCAGACCGAAGATACGGCGGCGGCTACGGCAAATGCCGTGGCATTTGCCGGCCCTCAAAAGAGGAGCCGCAAAAAGAAGGATGCCGGGGAAGCCCCCGCGGGCCCGCCGCCGGATAGGGTATCGGACCCGGAAACCAGGGATCGGCAGCGGACGAAACAGGAAGCGGCAAAATCGGAGAGTATCCGCATCTCCCTGGCGAAGATCGACGGCATCATAAAAAGCGCCGCCTCCCTGCAGTCGCTGGAAATCGCCGCCAGGACCATTTCCGCGGAATTCGAAGGGGTGAACGAACTGGTACGGTGGATAGCCGGGACGCTCAAGGGAAAAAACCAACTCAAGGGCCCCCTCCTGGACCAGTTCCGGCAGTTGGAACAGCTCACCGGGAAGGCCGCCTCAAGCATCAAAAACTACGCGATCGATGTGGCGAACCACACCAGAAACACCTACGACAGCATCATCTCCCTCAGGATGCTCCCCATCTCCACCGTCCTGGACGCATACCCCCGGTATGTATTCGAGATGGCCGCGGAACTGGGGAAAAAAGTACAACTCCGCATCGAGGGAAACGAAAACGAAATCGACAAGAATATCATCGAGACCCTCTCGGACATCTTTCTCCACACGATCCGCAACGCCCTCGACCACGGCATCGAAGCGCCGGAGGAACGGCGGGCCAGGAACAAGGATGAAACCGGGAAGCTCCTCGTCAGTTGTTCCCGGGAAAGCGGGAACATGAAAATCGTCATCGCCGATGACGGCCGGGGAATTGACCACGAGGAAATCAGGAACAAGCTGGTGGAAGGGGGAGTGCTGACCCGTGCCTCCGCGGCGGCCCTCACCCGGGAAGATCTGACCAACTACATTTTCCGTAACGGCTTTTCTACCTCAAAAACCATTAACAATATTTCCGGCCGGGGAGTGGGCATGGATGCGGTGCGGACCGGCGTCGACCGCCTCAAGGGGAGCATCCTCGTCGAATCCGTCATCGGACAGGGCACCACCTTTACCATCCAGGTGCCCCTCTCCGTCGCCTCCCTCATGGGCTTCCCCGTCGTCTGCGGAACCATGAAGTTCATCATCCCCGCAAACTTTGTGGACACGATCCTCCTCATCAACCGGAAGGAGATCATCACCGCGGTTGACCGGCCGGGGATCAAGTTTGACAACCGGATCATTAAGCTCTACTACCTCAACCAGATCCTGCGGATCAGGACCGATAGGCAGCCGCCTGATCAGGGGTCCATCTTCGTGGTGATCATCCACGCCTATGACGACGTGATCGCCCTGGGAATCGACAGCGTCAGCAGTATGCGGCAGGTGATCCTCAAATCCCTGCCCTTTTTTATGGATCGGATGACGATCTTTTCCGGGGTGGTCTTGAGCGAGGATTACGAGATGGTTCCCGCCCTCCACATGCCCACGGTGTTCAAGATGGCCCGGCGTACCAAGGCCATCGACATGAAGAAGCGCCACATCGAATACGAACATACGCGGAAGTCCATCCTGGTGGTGGACGATTCCCTGCCGACCCGGGAGATCGAGGGGGAAATTCTGCGGATCGAGGGCTACCAGACGGATACCGCGGCGGACGGCGTGGAGGCCCTGGACAAAGCGAAGAATACCCGGTACGATTTGATCTGTACGGATCTCAACATGCCCCTGATGGACGGATTTATGCTTACCGAGAATATCCGCAAGAATCCGGAACTGGCGGATATTCCCATTATCGTCATTTCATCCAAATCCAGCGATGAGGATCAGAAGCGGGCGGCCATGCTGGGGGCGAACCGCTATATTATCAAGAATTCTTTCAACAACCACAACCTGCTTATGGCGGTACGGGAACTGATCGGGGAGGCGAATGGGACAGAACAAGGCAAAACGGATACTGCTCTTTGAGGACTCGGATATCTTTGCCGATATGGTTCTGGAGTTCCTGGAACATGCGGGGTATCATACCGGCCGGGCGGTCAACGGCTTTGAGGGAATCAAGCAGGTGTACCGCTTCCTGCCCCACCTGATCATCACCGATGTGGAAATGCCCCTCTTTAAGGGCTATCAGGCCACCCGCCTCCTCAAGTCCCGAAAAAATACCCGGACCATTCCCATCATCATGTTTACCTCCCTGGGGGAAATTCGGGACCGGTTCTGGGGAGGCCAGGCCGGGGCGGATTGGTACATCGAAAAGTCGCCGGATAACTTTGAGGAACTCTTGAGCCGGATTCAAGCGCTGCTGGCGGAGGCGGCGGAACCGGATTTTGAGGCCATCGCCCAGGAGGGCAAGCGGGTTGACGATAACAGCCTCATCGAAACGGTGAACAACCTCCTGGATCACAAGCTCTTCCAAACGACCCTCATCGGGATGCTCACCGAATTATCCGGCAGGATCGGTTCCCTGGAGGAGATCCTCCGGGGCTTTTTCGACCTCTTGTCCTATGTCTGCGAGGCGGAGATCGCCTCGGTGATGATCAAAAGCGCCGATAACGCCCTTTTGGTGTATACCGCCAACCGGGGGGGCTTTAGGGAGGAGATTGCCCGGGACTTTACCGCCATTACCATCGCGGATTTTAACGCGGAATTTCCCGATTATAAGGTGATCTCCCAAAGCACGGTGGATTTTTATCCCACCGGGGAAAAGAAAAAGCCCATTGAATCCTACATCGTCATCCCCCTGTTAAGCGCCGGGAAGGCCTTTGCCACGGTACACATCGCCAACACCGTCAAGGAGTATTTTTCCCCGCTGATCCGGGAAAACCTCACGGTTTTTCTCACCTCCGCCGCCCCGGTTTTGGCCAACGGCCTGTCGATGCTGGAAATGGAGGCCCTCCAAAAGAAAACCCGTCAGGCCTTTGCCCGTTACGTGCCCGAGGACGTGATGGACGAGATCATCCGCAAGTCCCAGGATTCGGTCAGCCAGAGCGAAACCCGGAACCTGGCGATACTCTTTGCGGATATCAGGAATTTTACCAAGATATCCGAAAACTCAGAGGCCCAGGACGTGGTGGCCTTCCTCAACGCCTTCTTTTCCCTCATGGGGAACGAGGTCATCGCCGGCGGCGGACACGTGGATAAATTTATCGGCGACGCCATTATGGCCGTATTCGGCGTGCCCAAGCCCCTGCCCAACGCCGCGGCCGCGGCGATCTCCGCGGCGATCCGGATGATGCGGGTCCTGCCCCGGGTGAATACCCGGCGGATCCGGCTCCCCCCGGAGGAGCTTGCCATGGGCATCGGCATTAACTACGGGGAATGCGTGGTGGGGAATATCGGCTTCCAGGACAAGATGGACTATACCGTCATCGGCGATACGGTCAACCTCGCCTCCCGGCTGGAGGGAACCACCAAACAATACCGCCACCCCATCATCGTATCGGAATACGTATACCACGCCGCCAAGGACTTATTTCTCTTCAGAAAAGCGGACAGCGTCCGGGTCATCGGGAAAACCAAGCCCGTTGCTCTCTACGCCGTATACCCCATGCGGGAACCCCCGCCGGAGGCCGGCGGAGATCCGGCCCTCCCGCTGCCCCCGTCTCTGGTCATCCGCCGGGAACTCCTGGACCAGTACAACAAGGGGCTCAAACTCTTCTATATGCGGGAATGGGAAACCGCCCGGCAGTATTTCCTGGACGCCCTCAAGATAGACCGGGATGACTACCTCGCCGCCCTCTACCTGGAACGGACCGAAGCCTATATCCGCCGGCCGCCGCCTCCGGAAGCGGACATTACCACCAACCTGACGGAAAAATGATCCTGGCCTGAGCCGGCAGCCGGAGCGGTATTCAGGACCCGCGGCAGCGGTGATGAGCGTCTCCGTCCCGGAATAGTTTGAGGTATTCGCCATACCCTTCGGCGGCGAGTCTTTCAACGGGGATAAACCGCAGGGACGCCGAATTGATGCAGTAGCGAAGGCCGCCCCGTTCCGCGGGGCCGTCATTGAAAACGTGGCCCAAATGACTGCCGGCGCCCCGGCTTCTGACTTCGGTACGTTCCCTGCCCAGGGAGTTATCGGGCTTTTCTACGATGCGGTTTTCCTGTACCGGTTTTGCAAAAGCCGGCCAGCCGCAGCCCGCATGGTACTTGTCCTTCGATGAAAAGAGGGCTTCCCCGCTCACGATGTCGACATAGAGGCCTTCCTCAAAAAAATCGTCGTATTCGCCGGAAAAAGGAGCCTCCGTGGCGCCATGCTGGGTAACCTCGTACTCAAGGGGGGAAAGTTTTTTCAGGGCGGCTTCCGTTTCGGCAGCGCTCCGCCGGGGGGCTTCACGCGAACGGGGTGTGTAGGCTGCCGCCCGCTGAAAGAGGTCCCGGTTTATGTGGCAATAGCCGCCGGGATTTTTATCCAGGTACGTTTGGTGGTATGCTTCGGCGGGATAAAAATTTTCAAGCCGCTTTGCTTCAACACGCACCGGTTTTCCCAGGGGGTCAAATTTTTTCCGTAGGTAGGCGATGGATTCTTCAACGATCCATTGGTCGGCATCGTCGGTATAATAGACGCCCGTCCGGTATTGAATCCCCCTGTCGTGGCCCTGTTCATTAAGCGCCGTCGGATCGATGGCCTCAAAGAAAAGGGCCAGCAGTTCTTCCAGGCTCAGGATTTCGTCGTCGTATTCGACCCGCACGGTTTCGGCATGGCCGGGGACTTGAGAGCTTACGTCCTCATACGAGGGGTTGGCGGTGCGTCCGTTGGCATACCCCACGGAAGTAGCCGTCACGCCGGCAATGAGGGAAAGGTACTTCTCCGTTCCCCAGAAGCAGCCGCCGGCAAGATATATATGCTTTTTCATGCCTCAATAGTACCTGAAAACTCCCCGCTTGTCTCTATGAAAGGGGAACGCCCCTCGGCGTTTGTTCGTGTGTGCCGCTTGAGGGCAGGGCCGTTTCCTCATCCAGCAGGGCTTCCTGTTCCAGCCTCACGCGCTTGTCGATGAGGTAATTGATGCAGGGAAGGCAGTCGGCAAGTTCTTTGACCGCCCTCAGGGTTCGCAGCTTCTCGGCGTAGGCCGCGCTTACCGGAAGGGTCAGGGCGGCGTATGCGGCCAGCTCCCCCTCGTCCATGCGGTAGGGCCGCACGTCCTCCCTGATTTCCCGCCGCAGCCGGGCGAGCATGGAAAAGCCGCCGTAGTCGATGTCCCCCCAATGGTACCAGGGAGCGGCCGCCGGCATGGCCCGGGCCAGGGCCCGGAAGAAGGCGCCCCGGGAAGGGCTGAACTGTCCGCCGTGATACACCACCAGTTCCCCGCCGCCGGGATTCCGGCGGATGTAGCTGATGTAATTCGCCTTGTTTTCTATCGAAAGCAGGCGGGCAAGGGTGGGGGGAAGTTCCAGCGCGCCCCGGGCGATATCCGGGGCGCTCAGGGACGCGCCGTGCATGAGGGGGGAAAAGTCAACCCTTCCGGCGGCATCCCGGGCGCCGCCGTCAAAGCGTATGGAAAGGGGGCCCCGGAATTCAAAGCCCTCGGGGTAGCGGACGATGCCGGCAAAGGCGAGGAGCTGATCGTCGGGGAGCGCCTCCTCCGCGTCCGCTTCGCAGTCGGAATAGCGCCGGATGATGTCGATCAGGCGTTTCTTCACCGAGGCCTCAAAGGTCTTTGAATTGCCGAAACAGCGGATCGAAAAAACCCGTTCCAGCACTTCGGCCTTTTCCGCCTGCTCATCGATGAACCGCAGGGCCCGAAAGAGCTGCTCCCGTTCCCCGTTTTCCGCGGGAAGCCTGGCCGGGGGGGCACGGCGGTGGGCGAGGGTCTCCTGACAGTCCTCCAGGAAACGGCGTATCCAGGGGCTTTTTACGGCGGCCAGCAGTTCCGTAATTTCCAGGCCGATTTCGGCGGCCAGGGTGTTCTT
>JAITRV010000053.1 GCA_031288215.1 Spirochaetaceae bacterium
GCGGCTTGTTATTGAGGTTCCACAGGAGATTCCGGTGGGAAAGACAATACTATGCTTTATCCCTGCCACCTCAGAAAACAGTCCCCGAACGGTGGAGGAAGCTCTGCGGCTTGCGGCAACAAGAGCGGCTGATCCCAATCGTAAGCCTCTCTCCCGTCATTTTGGCGTCCATAAAGGCATTTTTGGCGATGTTGACGGAGTGACGTATCAACGGGGTCTCCGTGATGAGTGGGACTAATATCGTTTTTGCCGCCTGTGCCGGCGAGACCACGCCCCCGGGGAGGTGGCGAGGGACACCCCGGCGAGGACCAGGGCGGCCCCGGCCCATTGGACCGGGCGGAGGCGTTCCGCGAGGACGACGTACCCTACCGCCACCGTCACCACGGGGATGAAGTTGAGGAAGAGGGCCGAAAGGGGTATTCCCAGGACCGCGAGGGAATGGGCGTAAAACCAGTAGGCCAGGGCGGAACAGAGGATGCCCAGGAAGGCAACGTGGAGGACGATCCGGAGGTCCGGCTTCCCCCACTGGGGCGCTTCAAAGACCGCGAAGGGGATAAAACCGAGGAAGCCGAAGACCGTCTGCCAGTACACGATAAATATCCGGGAGCGGCGGCCGAAGAGGGGCCGGGAGAGGAAGCAGTAGGCCACCCAACTGACGGCGGCGCCTCCCATACAGAGATAACCCAGGATATGCCCCCCGGCGGCCGAAGGGGAGGCCGGATCGGCGGGCCCTCCGGCGGTCAGGGCCACCCCGATGATGGAGATGAGGGTCCCCAGCCAGCGGCCCCATAGGGGCTTGCTTTGCGGGGGGGCTGAGGGACTTCCCGGGCGAGCAGCAGCGCCCTCCCCTTTCGCAAGAAGGCCCCGCACTCGCCGCAAAAGAAGCCCCCCCGGAGCCCCCAGCCATTCGACCGCCAGGGTGAGCGCCGGGATCGCCGCGACGATGATCGAGGCTTCCGAGGCGCTTATCAGGGCCACACCGGTATTTTCAAAGAAGAAATAGAGGGTAACCCCGGACAGCCCCGCCCCGGCAAGCAGGGGAAGGTCCCGCCGGCTTAAGTGTTCCGCTCCGGGGGTCCGTTTCTTTATGAAAAAAAGAAAAACAAGGGCCAGGGCAAACCGGAGCGCTCCCAGGGACATGGGGGGAAATACCGCCCGGGCGATTTTCGTCGAGACAAAGGAAATCCCCCAGAACAGCACGCAGGCGAGAAGGGCAAGGGTCGCTTTCGATTTTTCGCGTATCATCACCAAACAGTACCCCTCGGCGGCCTTCTCGTCAACCGCGCCCCTGAAGGGAGGCGCTTGAAGCGGGCGGGGACGACTCGCCGCCTGGTCCTGGACTGTTTCCCGGTTCGCCGTTATGCTTGAAGGAAATGAGCAGTACCGTCCCCCCAGGGGAGGGCGCCGAAAGGGCCCTCCGGGGCTTCATCGTCCATGCCTATGCGGATCCCCATGGGGACCGGCTTTTCTTCCTGGGCCGCCTGGAGGACGGCCGATCCTTTGCCGCGGTGGATTCCCGGTGGCGGCCCTGCCTCCACATCCGGGAGGAGGACCGGAAGGCCGCGGCGGCCCTCCTGGGTACGCTGGACTACCGGATGGGCCCCGGGGCGGCGGAGTCCTTTTCCGGGCAGCGGCTCCTCCGGCTGGAGTTCTCCCGGTACGGGGCACGGGCCGCGGCGGCAAAGCTCCTGGAACAGGGGCGCATCCCCAGCCCCGACGGGGACCGGAAACCCCCCGACGCCTTCCTCATCGAGCGCCGTATCCGGGGGCCCGTGGAGATCCGGGGCCGGTGGCGGCAGGGGCGGCGGGCGGATCTGGTGTTCCCCGAAGCCGACCTGAGACCCGCCGGGGGCCCGGCGGCGTTCCCCCTGCGGATCGCCTCCATCGCCATCGAAACCGATACCGGCGGTTCCATCCGGGCCCTGGGGATACGCTGGACCGAATTCAGGGCCGATGGGGGCCTGATCCGGGGGCTTGCCCCGCCGCCGGACGCGCCGGCAAGGAGAGGCTTCGCTCCCGGCGAGGCCTCCCTCCTGGCGGCCTTTGTGGAGGACATCCGCCTCCTGGACCCGGATGTCCTCACGGGCTGGAATTTCCTCGCCCTTGATTTTCCCCGGCTGGAAGAACGCTGCCGCCGGCTCGGCGTTCCTTTCA
Source organism: Spirochaetaceae bacterium (assembly GCA_031288215.1). Classification (GTDB taxonomy): domain Bacteria; phylum Spirochaetota; class Spirochaetia; order Treponematales; family Breznakiellaceae; genus JAIRMO01. Next base: position 2,155 of record JAITRV010000053.1, read on the forward strand.
GCCTGGGCAGGGCCGGGGAGCGGGGGATCTCTTTCCCCGAAAAGGGGACGGCCCTGGTCCCGGGCCGCCAGGTGATCGACGCCCGGCGGATCCTCCGATCCGGCCCCCGGCTCTTTTCCTCCGGGGAAGCGGCGGACGATTCCCTCCATGCCGTGTCCCGGGCGGTCCTGGGCGAGGCCGTCACCGACGGCCCGGCTATTACCGACAGCCCGGCTGTCACCGGTGACCGGGAAGGCCTGCAGGCGGGCCGGGACGCGGCGCTGGTCCTGGGGCTCCTCGCCAAGACCGGCCTCTTCCGGCTTACCCTGGAACGCGCCTGCCTGACCGGGGTGTCCCTGGACAAGGCCTGGACCAGCGTGGTGAGCTTTGAGCGGATCTACGCCCTGGAACTGGACCGCCGGGGAATTGCTCCCCCCTCCCCTCCTCCGGGGAACCGCGGGACCGCTGTGTCCGGCGCCGCCGGGGGGACCGTCCTGGAAAGCCGGCCGGGGCTCTTCCGTAACATCGCGGTCTTTGACTTCCGCAGCCTCTACCCCACCATCATCAGGACCTTCAATATCGATCCCCTGGCCCATGAGCGGGTCTCAGGCTATGAACCGGCCCCACCCATCACCGCCCCCAACGGCGCGGCCTTTTCCCGGCAGCCGGGGATACTTCCGGCGCTGATCGCCGAATACTTCGCCGCCCGCCGCAGCGCCCTGGACGCGGGGGACGAGGAGGCCAGCTATGTGTACAAGATCCTGATGAACAGCTTCTACGGGGTCCTGGGCACCCCCGCCTGCCGTTACGGCCGTACCGAGTTGGCCGGGGCGATCACCTCCTTTGCCCGGAAATGGCTGCTCCGATCCCGGGACTGGTTTGAGGAGCGGGGCTGCCCGGTGCTCTACGGGGATACGGACTCCCTCTTTGTGGAGACCGGCCTGGAGGATGAGGCGGGCCCGGAGGATTTTGCCCGCATCTGCGGCGGCCTGGCGGAGGAATTCAACCGTTTTCTCGCCCAAGAGGTGGAAGCGGAATATCGCCGGGAATCTTTCATGGAACTTCGCTTTGAAAAGGCCTACCGCCGTTTCCTGATCCCCCCCCTCCGGGGTTTCTGTAAAACCGGGGAGGCGCGGGGCCGGGCCAAGGGTTACGGGGGCTGGATCCTCGGCCCCGGGGGAAGGCTCACCCTGGAGGTCAAAGGGATGGAGGCGGTACGCAGCGATGCCACCCCCCTGGCCCGGCGGGTCCAGGTGGAACTCCTGGAACTGGTCTTTTCCGGGGAAGGGGCGGAAGCCCTCAAGGATCGGGTGGCGGAAACGGCGCGGCTCCTCAAGGCGGGGAAGCTGGACGGGGAACTGGTCTACCGGAAGCGGCTCTCCCGCCCCCCGGAAACCTACACTTCCTCCACCCCGCCCCAGGTGAAGGCCGCCCGGGCCCTGGGCTGGAAGGGCCGCCGGGGCGCCGTGGAGTACCTCTGGACCCTGAAGGGCCCGGAACCGGCCTCCCTCCCCCACGCCTCCCCGGACTACGAACACTACCTCGAATCCCAGGTCTTCCCCGTGGCCCGGTCCATCGCCGACGCCGCGGGCTGGGACATCTTCCCCCGAAAGGGTGGTACGCGGCAGTCCGGGGGATATCCCCAGGAGCTTTTCCCCACCGGCACGGGCCGGCAGGGGGGGTGAGCCTGTACGGCACGGCAGGGGCAGCGGGGCCGGGGTCTTTTTGACGATCACCACGTCGATTTCCAGGGGCTCTGAGGTAAGCCGGTATTCGGAGATGAATTCGAGGGCGTCCCGATAGGCTTCGAGTTCCAGCTTGATAGCCTGGACGAAAGCGGGATGCCAGGGGATAGCGGAGGAAGAAGGGGGCGTCTGCTGAGCCATGGGGTAACTCCTTGAGACCAGGATAGAGGAAAGGCCGGCTCCTATCAAGCCGTGGACCGCCGTATCAGGGCTCCTGCATTTACTCAAAAAAGGGAATTCGAACTGGCGAAAACCACCGAATTCCAGGAGCCTGTTGCACTTTGTGGATTTTTTGCATAAATATGCAAAAAATCCCGATTAATGGGCATCCTGTAAGCCGAAGGTTCGACGCAGTTTGCACGGTATAAAATTCATTTCATGAATTTTATACCATTTTATGCGCGAAGCACAAACTGCTCGATCGGGGATACCCCCGGCATTGCCTCTTTTCCGGGTTGAGCCTGGTACGGCTATGGGGGGCGGCTGCCGTGACCGGCAGGGGGTGAGGCTGCCGGGGCTTAGAACTCCGCCTGGCCGACGGCCCGGGGGTAGGGGATCACGTCCCGGATG
>JAITRV010000134.1 GCA_031288215.1 Spirochaetaceae bacterium
ACACGAATCTACCGGGTCCTCCCGGGAAAACGAAGGATGAGATCTTTCCATGTTCAAGCTGTATACCTATAATAGAAGTAATGGCGTATATTGACCGGATAAATAGAAAACTGCGGCGGGAATTCGGGGGGCGGGTACGGGCCGCTGAATCCGACGGCTGCCTCGTCCTGGAGGGGGAGCTTGAGGACTGGGCCGATGTCGTGCGGGCCGGGACCCTGGCGGCGGAAAAGCCGTCCTTCCGCGGGAGGCGGCAGTACCGGGGGCTGGTGAACCGGGTCCGCTTTACCGGGGGCGAGATTCCGCCCATGCGGACGCCGGCACTGCGGGACGCGAGCCTCGAAGGGGCCCGGCCGGACGTGCTGGTCATCGGCGCGGGGATCTGCGGCTGCGCCATCGCCCGGGAACTGGCCCGGTACGACCTGGATATACTCCTGGCGGACAAGGAACACGACGTGGCCCTCCACGCCTCAAGCCGCAACGACGGCATGGTTCACCCCGGCATCGATCTCCGCAAGGGTTCCCGGAAACACCACTACAACCTCCGGGGCAACGCCCTCTACGACCGGATCACCGGGGAACTGGGGGTGCCCTTTGAACGCACCGGCCAGTACCTCTGTTTCGGTTCCCCCCTGTTCAAGCCGATTCTCTTCCTCTCCCTGCTCTACTGGAAATGGCTGGGGCTGAAGGGGGTCCGGGTCATCGGCGGGAAGGAACTCCGCCGGCGGGAACCGGGGCTCCGGGAGGACCTCAGCGCGGCCCTCTTCTTCCCCTCCGCCGGTATTGTGTGTCCCTACGGGTTAACCATCGCCTATGGGGAAAACGCGGTGCAAAACGGGGTCCGGCTCAGTCCGGATACGGCGGTGCTGGGGATGACCCTGGAGGGCGGGCGGATCATCCGGGTGGAGACCAACCGGGGGCGGATCTATCCGGCGGTGGTGGTAAACGCCGCCGGGGTCTTTGCCGCGGAGGTGGCGGACATGGCCGGCGACCGGTTCTACACGATCCATCCCCGGCGGGGCACCAACGCCATCCTGGACAAGAAGGCCGCCCCCCTGCTGGTGCGGACCATCGTCAGCAAGCTGGGCAGTTCCTCCCGGACTGCCCACACCAAGGGCGGGGGCATGGTGAAAACCGTCCACGGGAACCTCCTGGTGGGCCCCGACGCGGTGGAAACCTTTGAAGGGGAGAATTTCGCCACCTGCCGCGGCTCCCTGGAGGCAACTTTCGCCAAATTCGCTACGGTGAGCCCCGGCCTTTCCCCCGGCCAGATCATCACCTACTTTACCGGGGTCCGGGCCCCCACCTACGAGGAGGACTTTGTGGTGTGTAAGGGGGTAAAGACGGGCAACCTGGTCCACGTGGCGGGGATCCAGTCACCGGGGCTCACCGCGGCCCCGGCCATTGCCCAGGACGCGGCCCGGTTCGCGGCGGAGCTGCTGGAGGCGGCGGGCAGGCCCGTGGGGGCGAATTCCCGCTTCGACCCCCGCCGCATCCCCATTCCCCACGTCGCCGCCCTGCCCGCGGCGGAACGGCAGGCCCTGATCCGGCAAAACCCCGATTACGGGATCATCCTCTGCCGCTGCGAGGAGGTAAGCCGGGGGGAAATTCTCGACAGCCTCCGCCGCCCCGTGCCCTGCGACACCCTGGACGGGGTCAAACGCCGGGTGCGTCCCGGTATGGGCCGCTGCCAGGGGGGATTCTGCGGGCCCCTGGTGCTGCAGCTCATCGCCCGGGAAAAGGGCCTTTCCGTGGAGGAGGTGACCAAGGCCGGCCCCGGCAGCTTCGTCCTGTGGGGGCCCGCCAAGGCCGCCGCCCCGGAGCCGGAGGAGGCCCCCCATGCAGGCTGAAGAACCGGCGTTCCCGGCTTCCCGGCCCTACGACGTGACCGTCATCGGCGGGGGGCCCGCGGGGCTGGCCGCCGCGCTGGCCGCGGACCGGGCCGGGGCCCGGGTCCTCCTGGTGGAACGGGAAGGCCGGCTGGGGGGCATCCTGAAGCAGTGCATCCACGACGGCTTCGGCCTCCTCCGCTTCGGGGAAAAGCTCAGCGGCCCCGAATACGCCCACCGCTTCGTGACGGAACTCCGGGAGGCCGCCGTGGAGGTCCGGCTGCGGAGTTTTGTCTCCGCGGTGGGGCAAAACCCCGAAGGCCCCGCCCGCTTCACCCTGACCCTGACGGGCCGGGAGGGGCTGGAGACCCTCCGCACGCGGACCCTGGTGCTTGCCACGGGCTGCCGGGAACGGACCGCCCGGCAGGTGGGGATTCACGGGACCAGGCCCGCGGGGGTATTCACTGCCGGGCAGGCCCAGTACTATACGAATATCCTGGGGCAGCTTCCCGTCCGGCGCTGCGTGATCCTGGGCAGCGGGGACATCGGCCTCATCATGGCCCGGCGGCTCACCCTGGAGGGCGCGGAGGTGCGGGGGGTCTACGAGGCCCGGCAAACCCCCTCGGCCCTGCCCCGGAACATCGCCCAGTGCCTGGAGGACTTTGACATTCCCCTGTACACGGGCCGCACGGTTACCGAGGTCTTCGGCCGGGACCGGCTGGAGGGGGTGGAGATAAGCCGGGTAGACGGGGCTCTCCGTCCCCTTCCGGGGACGGAGGAGCGGCTGGCCTGCGACGGCCTCATCCTCTCGGTGGGGCTCATCCCGGAAAACGAGATGGCGGAACGTCTGGGCGTTCCCCTGGAGGCCGCCACGAAGGGCCCCATCTGCGATCAGCACGCCATGACCCTGGTGCCCGGGGTTTTTAGCTGCGGGAACGCCCTCCAGGTGAACGACCTGGTGGACTACGTTTCCGAAAGCGGGGAAACCGCCGGGCAAAACGCGGCCCTCACCGCCGCCCGGATGGCCGCCGGGGGGGAGGACGGCGGGAACCGTCCCCTGGCGGAAATCGCCGCCGGGCCGGGCGTTCTCTGCGCCGTCCCCCAGCGGCTGGACCTCAGCGGGACGGAGACGGAGACGCCGCTGTTTTTCCGCAGCCGGGAGGAACGGGGGAAAACCCTCGTCCGCGTCCGGGCCGGGGAACGGGAACTGTTCCGCCGGGAGTACCGGCAGCTGCGGCCCCCGGAAATGGAGCGGATCCTCCTGCCCCTGGGGGAGGCGGAGTTACGGGCGGGGGACCGGATAGGCTTGACCATGGAGGACCCATGAGTACCGAAGGGAGCAGGGCCTTTACCTGCATCGTATGCCCCATGGGCTGCCGCCTGGAGGCGGGGAAGGGGCCGGCGGGCGTCACGGTCCGGGGGAACCGGTGCAAGCGGGGGGCGGCCTTTGCCGAGGCGGAACTGACCAACCCCACCCGCACGGTGACCACCACGGTCCGCACGGCCTTCCCCTGGGCGCCGGTCCTGCCGGTCCGTACCGACGCGGAGATCCCCAAGGGGAAGGTGAAGGAATTCATGGCCTTCATCCGGGGCCTCGTGGTCCGGGAACCGGTGGGGATAGGGGCGGTCGTCGCGGAGAATGTGCTGGGCCTGGGCCGGAACCTCATCGCCACCAGTAATATCCTGGCGGAAGAGGCGGCGGATGGGGCCGGCGAATGAGTGGGGGGGTGGCGGAAGCCGGTTTCTTGAGGCCGGCTTCACCGGCCCGGAGAAACCGGCTGGAGCCAGGGGGGGGGCACGGAAGGGCTTCGGTTCCGGAATCCGGCGCGGAAACAGCCCCCCCCCTTCTGAATGGTACAGGAGGATTGCATGAGTGAAGCGGTGGTACTGACCTTTGACATGGGGACCCAGAGCGCCCGGGCGCTGCTGGTGGACGCGCGGGGGGAGATTCTTTACAAGGCCCAAAAGACCTACGAGCGGCCCTATGTGTCCCGGCAGCCGGGCTGGGCGGAACAGCGGCCCGGGTTTTACTGGGAAAGCCTCTGCGAAGCGAGCCGGGCCCTGCGGGAACAGGCGGGCGGGCGGTGGGGGGATATTGTCGCCGTGACCTGCACGACCATCCGGGACACCTGTCTCTGTCTGGGCGCGGACTATACCCCGCTGCGGGACGTGATACTCTGGCTGGACGACCGGAAGGCGGCGCGGCTCAAGCCCTTTCCGCCGCTGCTGGACCTGGGCCTGAAGCTGGCGGGGATGCGCGAGGGGGTGGACCTTCAGCGCCGGGTCAGCGCCTGCAACTGGATCGCGGAAAACGAGGGGGAACTCTGGGAAAAAACCAGCAGATTCGTGTTTATCTCCACCTGGCTTACCTACAAGCTCTGCGGAAACCTTACGGATTCTTCCGCAAGCGTTATCGGCCACACCCCCTTTGATTCCCGGTTCCGCGGCTGGATGCGGAAGCGGGATGTCCGGCGGGCGATCTTCGCGGTATCCGACGACAAGCTCTTCGACCTGGTGGAACCCGGCACGGTGATGGGGGGCATCTCGGCCCAAGCGGCGGAGGAAACGGGAATCCCCCCGGGGCTGCCCCTGATCGCCACCGGGAGCGACAAGGGCTGCGAAACCCTGGGGCTCTCCTGCCTCAGTCCCGAAAAGGCGGCCCTGAGTTTCGGCACCACCGCGACGGTGCAGATCTCTACCCAAAGCTACCTGGAACCGCTGCCCCACATGCCCCCATACGCCGCCGTTGTCCCGGGCTACTACAACCCGGAAATCGAGATTTACCGGGGCTACTGGCTCCTCTCCTGGTTCAAGCGGGAATTCGCCGCCAAGGAGACCGCCGAGGCGGCGGACCTGGGGATCTCCGCGGAAGCGCTGCTGGACCGGCGGCTGCGGGAAATCAAACCCGGCTGCGACGGCCTCATCATGCAGCCCTACTTTACCCCGGGGATCGACATGCCCTTTGCCAAGGGCTCGGT
>JAITRV010000144.1 GCA_031288215.1 Spirochaetaceae bacterium
GTCCTTACTGACGGTGGCGCGATTGCGGTCAGCAGCGCAACCGGCAAATTCGGCGAAGCGACCCAGACGGATACCAAGATTACTATTGCAGGATCAGATGGTAATGCAAAGGTAGAAGCCGCCGGAACCATATGGACCGTTTCCGATGATGCCACCGGAACGGACATCTCCAGTACCGGGGAAATCGTACTTGGTACCTTGACCCTCGATTTTGATGGAACATCCGCCGTTACCGCTGCTGCAGGCGCCGTATCAACATCTGCGGCTGCCGGCAAACTTATTGCGGGAGAGGATACTACGATCACCTTTATAGGTACAGGTACCTGATTCCTAAAAAGCACCGTTTAAGATCGAGAGAAGCCCCCCAGGGCTTCTCTCGATGCCCCCCGGTTCACGCTGGTAAAAGGGCGGCTCTCCCGCAAGGGAGGGCCGCCCTTTTTCCCGTCCCGCCCCCCGGCCTCTTGCCACCGTCCAGCCTTCACTGCGGCCGGCCAAAGCAGCCTCATCCGGCCCTGTACCAGCCCCCACGCGGAAAAGGCAGGCCGGGGATACTCCCGCCGGAAACACCGGCATGGGCCGGCAGGGGCCGGCACAGACCAGACTCGCGACGGGGGGTGGCGGTGGGAACACATGGGAGGGACCCTTGGGGGGCCCCATGTGTTCCCAGCCGCCAGGACCCCCCCCGCAGATATCTTTTGTGCCGGCCCCTGCCGGCCCGTGCCGGGAGGACCAGCCCACGGGGTATCCCCCGGCCTGCCGTGCCCTGCCCGGCTCAGTCCCATGCCGGTGAGGAAGAACCCCCGGGGGTATCCCCGAGAGTATCCCCGCCGGTATTTCGGTGAAGTTCCATGAGGGGCAGCCGTTCAAGGTAGCTGTTCAAAAGGGCCTGTTCTTCCCCGGGGAAGGAGACGAATTTCAGGGCGATGATCCGGCCGGTTCTGACCAGCCGGCATTCGGGGGAGAGGATCTCGTCCCCGATGCGGAGGGAGCACTCGGGGATGTTTGTGTCAGGGTAGAGGTCTCCTATCAGGACTTGCTGGTCCGGGATGAAGGAAATCCCCCCGACGGAGAGGGTTTTGATTTTCCCGGAAATCAGAACCCGCTTGAGGGGATTGACAAAGAGCAGGCCGCATCGCTGCCAGGGTTCTATAAAGAAGCGGTGGGATTGCCGCCGTTCTTCCATAGAAAGATAGCGGCCGAGGATGTTTTGAAGCCGGCTGATCTCCGCGCTTTCCTTGAGGTTTTCCGGAACCATGCCGTTTACCCCCAGATAGAGGGCCTTGGAGGTATTCTCTATCGAAAAATTCTCTCCGGTCAGGAGGATAATGGGGCAGTCTTCCTTGGACCGGGAACCGCGGATAAACTGAACCAGGGTTTTCCAGTGCCGGGGATAATCCCGGGCGCTGAGGACGATCCCGGCGGGATCTATCTCGGAAACGTTGTCCATGGCTTTTACCACATGGCTGTACCGGATCAGGTCAAAGCCCAGGGGTTTCACATAATGGGCAATATGATAATAGGTTTCGTCTGAACCCAGAACAACCAATAGTTTCATTCGGTCCCCAGATTTTGGACCGTATAGCCCACAATGGTCCAGATATTGTCCCGGCGGCGCAGATCGTAGGTGTAACGCTTCCGTTCCACAATATCCCGCAAACGGAATTTTTCCAGGACCGTGACGGTCCCCTCATTGGCGGTATAGCCGGTCCGTTCTATGGTGAATTCCAGGGGTATGGTGGCGATATCCTCGTCCACCACGGCGCTTTCCAGTTCCGTCCGGTACCGGGCCAGCATCCGCCGCCGGCCCTCCTCGCTCTCCGCAAGCCACTGCCGCTGCCGCCGGGGGTCCCTCCTCAGCATGGCCTCAAGATCCAGATAGAGGAAGAATTTTTCCCACTGGGATTTCTGCCGGGCGGTCAGGGCATACGCCACCACCTCATCCGGGGGCAGGCTTTCCCGGACCAGGACCGCGTTGGTCTCCACGTCCAATTCCAGGGGTATGCCGTCGGGGCCGGGCAGGGACGGGGGCCGGAGGCTGAGGCTCAGGCGGTTGGATTCCAGGGGAGGACTGCCGCCGCTGCCGGGCGCGGTACTGAGGAGGTCCGGAAACATCCGGGCCCGCACCACAAAGGCGCCGCTCTCGTTCAGGACCACGTAATCCCGAATATCTTCTATAAAAGAAAAGGACTCCCCGCTTTCCACCGAGACTTCCCGGAAAAAAACCGGCCTGCTCTGGGTCCTCCGGCGGATCAGGATATCCGCCGGCGCCGCCGTCCGGTTGGCCAGGGTCTTCACCTCAAAATCAACGGAGAAGGCCCGGTCGTCCGCCAGCTTGAACCGGTAGGGGTCGGGGCTGTTATTGGCCAGGGTGATCTGCACGAGGATGGGATCACCGGAAGCAGCCGGGGCATAGTAGACCCGCCGGTCATAGAAGCGGATGCTGAGGGCGATACCCTCTGCCGCGGACAAAGCAGCCGGAGCGGCGAGCAGGCCCAGTATAAGAACGCCCGGAATATATTTCTTTAATAAATTCATTTTGACTCCCCTCAGAAGGGTTTAAAAAAGACCCAATACTATAGTATAGTAATCGGTAGACCACTATGAATACCTTATCTTTTCCTTCATCATCTTTTTCCCCCTCCGCTTCGTTGCCGGCTTTTCCGTCGGTTTTGAAGAAAATAACCGCATCCCCGGAGCTTGCCACGATCCTGGCCGCCTGTCGGAAGGGGGAATTGCCCCTGGAAGTGGAAGGGGCCGAGGGGGCCCTGACCGCCCTGATCATCGCCGCCCTCTTTCATGTCTCGGCGGGGCCCCTGCTGGCGGTGGTCCCCTCGGACCGGGAAGCCGCGGACCTCACCCTGGACCTGGGAACCCTCGGGACGCCCGTCCTCTCCCTGCCCTGGTGGGGAGCCCTGCCCTACCGGGAGATGGCCCCCCGGGCGGCGGTCTTCGGGGAGCGGGCCAAGGTCCTCTCCGCCCTGGCGGCGGGATCGAGGGCCGTCGTGGTGGTCCCGGAGCGGGCCTTTCTGACCCCCCTGCCGCCGCCGGATTATATCCGCCGGCTCCTCCTCCCCATCCGGGTGGGGGGCGCCATAGACACCGTCGCCCTGGCGGAAACCCTGATCCGCTACGGCTATACCCGGGTGCCCCGGGTCCAGATCCGGGGGGAATTCGCCCTCCGGGGGGAGGTGCTGGACATCTTCATGGGGGGGGATGACGAGGCCTACCGCATCCTCTTCGATTTCAATACCGTGGAATCGATAAAGCGCTTCGATCCCCTGGATCAGAGCGGCCTGGAAAAGCTGGAGGAGTTCACCATCCGGCCCCTCAAGGAACTGGTCTGGACCGACGACCGGATCGAGGCCCTCCGGGCCCGGCTGGAAACCTGCGAAGAATTCACCGGGGGGGGCGGGCCCCTTCTTGAGGACCTCATGGCCCGCCGGGAACGGGCCGGGGAGGAAATGCTTTTCCCCCTGGCCTTTGAAGCGGCCGCCGCCCTGCCGGATTACCTGGACGGAAACGGAACCATCCTTTACCTGGACCGGGAACGCCTGGAAAACGCCCGGGACGCCCTGGACAAGGAATACCGGAGCCTCTACGTCAAGGCCCGCCGGGAACGGGAGGTCCCCGCCCCGGAGCGGATCCTCCTGGATTTCCGGGAAGTTCTGGCCCGGTATCCCCGGCGGCTTTCCTTTATGACCCTCCGGGCCTCCGGCGGCGGGACCGGCCCTGAGCGGCTTTCGGTCGCCTGCGATCCTCCCCGGAGTTTTTTCGGCAACATCCTGTACCTCAAGGAAGAACTGGCGGCCCTCTTCAAACAGGGCTGGCAGGTGCTGGTGGCCGCGGAATCCGACGGCCAGGCCCTGCGGATTCGGGAGGTCCTCAGGGACCTGGACGAGGGGCATCCCGGTTCCCTCGTTATCGAGAACCTGTCCCTTTCGGCGGGCTTCGCCCTTCCGAAACTCCGGCTCATGGTGATCCAGGAGAACGAGATCTTCGGCCGGCGCAAACGCCTGCCCCGGTCCTCCAAACAGGTCCGCAGCAGCCCCATCGATACCTTTGTGGAACTCAACCCCGGGGATTACGTGGTCCACGTGAACTACGGCATCGGCCTTTTCAAGGGCATTGAACGGATCAAGACCCAGGGGCATGAACGGGACTACATCAAGCTGGAGTACCTGGAGGAGGAGGTCGTCTTTGTCCCCATCGAGCAGGTCAACCTGGTTCAGCGCTATATCGGGAACGAGGGCGCCCCTCCCCGGCTGGACAAGCTGGGTTCCAAGAGCTGGGAAAACCGGAAAGGCCGGGTCAAAAAATCCGTCGAGGACATCGCGCAGCGGCTCCTCCTCCTCTATTCCCGGCGCAAGGCCGCCCGGGGCTATGCCTTTCCCGCCGATACCGAGTGGCAGGCCCTCTTCGAGGCGGCCTTTCCCTTTGAAGAAACCGAGGATCAGCTCCGTTGCGTGGAGGAGATCAAGGCGGATATGGAAAGCGTTTCCCCCATGGACCGCCTCGTTTGCGGGGATGTGGGGTACGGAAAAACCGAGGTGGCGGTCCGGGCTTGTTTCAAGGCCATCATGGGGGGAAAACAGGTGGTTTTCCTGGCCCCCACCACGATCCTGGTGGAACAGCACTATGAAAACTTTCGGGATCGCTTTTCCCAGTTTCCGGTCCGGATCGCCATGCTCTCCCGCCTGGTGGACCGCCGGACCGTCAAGGAAACCCTGGAGGGGGTAAAATCCGGGGCAATCGACCTCCTGGTGGGGACCCACCGGATCATCCAGCGGGACGTGACCTTCAAGAATTTGGGCCTCATGGTCATCGACGAGGAACAGCGCTTCGGGGTCAAGGACAAGGAACGGCTCAAGGAACTCAAGGCCAACGTGGACTGCCTGACCCTCAGCGCCACTCCCATCCCCCGGACCCTCCACATGAGCCTCCTCAAGATTCGGGACATGAGCCTCCTGGCCACGCCCCCCCAGAACCGGCATCCCATCGAAACGATCATCGAGGAGTACAACGAGGAGCGCCTGGCCGCGGCCATACGCCGGGAGGCCGAGCGGGGGGGCCAGGTCTTCTTCCTCCACAACCGGGTGGAAACCCTGGAGGATACCCGCCGGCACATAGAGCGCCTGGTCCCGGAGATGCTGGTGGACACCGCCCACGGCCGGATGGAAAGCCGGGAACTGGAAGACGTGATGCACCGCTTCATCCACGGGGGCTTTCATGTCCTGGTTTCCACCACGATCATCGAGAACGGCATCGACATTCCCAACGTGAACACCATCATCATCGACCGGGCTGATATGTACGGGGTTTCCCAGCTCTACCAGCTCCGGGGCCGGGTGGGCCGTTCCGACCGGGTGGCCTACGCCTACCTCTTCTACCCCGAGAACAAAGCCCTCTCGGAACTGGCCATGAAACGGCTCCAGGTGATTTCCGACTTCACCGAATTGGGATCGGGTTTCAAAATCGCCATGAAGGACATGGAGATCCGGGGGGCGGGGAACCTCCTGGGCCGGGAACAGTCCGGGGACATCTATTCCGTGGGCTTCGATCTCTACCTGCACCTCCTGGAGGAGGCGATCCGGAAGCTGGAGGACTCCCAATACGAGGAGGAAACCGAGGCCCTGTTGGAACTGGAGTATTCCGGCTTTATCCCCGACGGCTACATTGATTCGGCCCAGGAAAAAATGGAGGTCTACAAGAAGATCGCCTCCATCAGAACCAAGGATGAACTGGAGAGCCTCCACGCCGAATTGCTGGACCGCTTCGGGCCCCTCCCCGACGAGGCCGCCTCCCTCCTGGCTCTGGCGGAAATCCGCATTATTTGCCGGGAAATCGCCGTCTCCTCCTTGAAAGAACGGGGCGGAATTGTTAGGGTTGAATTTAGAAAAGTTTCCAAGGTAAAGACCGAGGGGATCTTGCGGCTCATCCGGGAATCCGGCGGTAAGGTCAGGCTTGATCCCAGGACGCCCAACGTCCTGAGCCTGACCACCGGAAGCATCGGCCTGCGGGAGAAGAGCGAATTTATTCGGGAGAAGCTGGCGGCCCTCGTATAACGGGGGGTCCGGGGGGCACAGGCCCCCCGGTGGGGGCGTACCCCCTCTATCAGGAAGGTCCCGTAAACAAGGAGGAACTATGGTAAAGGCAGTGGCCTTTGACTACGGGAGGGTACTATCCCTTGCCCCGGAAGACACCGTGATAGACGAAATCGCTCGTCTCGCCGGCCTGGACCGGAAAATTCTGGAGCCCCTGGTGTGGAAGTACCGGGGGGAATTTGACCGGGGGACCGTGACGGGCCGGGACTATTACCGATCCCTCCTGGCCCTCGGGGGAGTAGAGCCCGGGGAGGAAGTCATCGAGCAGATCGTCCGCCTGGATTTACAGAGCTGGACCCGGATAAATGCCGGTACGGTGAAGTTAATGGAAGATGTTAAGAACCGGGGGGGCTGTAAGCTGGGGATCCTCTCCAATATGCCCCAGGAATTCCTCGACCTGGCCCGGAAGACCATCCCGGCCTTTGCCCTGGCTGACGCCGCGGTTTTTTCCTGCGAGGTGGGGGTGATCAAGCCCGAACCGGCCATCTACTGCGCCCTCTTCGCCGTCCTGGACTGCCCGCCGGAGGAACTTGTTTTCTTTGACGATATCCAGGAGAATGTGGACGCGGCCCTGGCCTTGGGGATCCGGGCCTTCCTGTGGAAGGACCCGGAAAGCGCCCGGGAAGAACTCCGCCGCCTTAATCTCCCGGTATAGCGGGAGCGCTCAGTATGGAGCTGTTAAAAACCATAGCCCTTTTTACCCTGGTCGGGATAAGCGTCATCCTCCTCACCCCCCTGGCGGTCCTGGCCATTATCCTGTATTTTGCCGGTTTCCGCCGGGCCATGTCCTTCTGTACCTACAAAATCGCCCAGGGCTGGGCCTGGACCTTCATCCGACTGGTGGGCTGCCGCCTCACCGTAGAGGGCAGGGAACATATCATCAAGGAAGGCGGCCTCTGCTTCGTCAGCAACCACGGGAGCATCTTCGATATCCTCCTCATCCTGGCCCTGGCGGGACGGCCCGTGGGGTTCATTGCGAAACAGGAACTGGCCTGGATACCCCTGCTCAATATGTGGATCCTCCTCCTGGGAGGGCTGTTTATCGACCGCCGGCATACCCGCAGGAGCATTAAACGGGCCATCGAAACCATTGAGGCGGGAATCCGGCGGATCAATGCCGGAGGGGCCATGATCATCTTCCCCGAAGGGACCCGGAGCCGGGGCCGGGGGTTGCTCCCCTTCAAGCCCGGGGCGCTTAAACTGGCGACCCAGGCGGGGGCCCCCATCAACCCCCTGTCCATCACCGGCAGCGACGAGGTCTTTGAAAAAACCGGCCGGATCCGGGCGGCCCCCGTCCGGGTAGTCTTTGGGGAACCCTTCTATACCGCGGACCTTTCCGCCGAGGACCGCCGCAAGCGCCTCCCCGATCAGGTCCGGGAACGCATAGCCCAAGGTCTCGCCGCCGGGGATACCCCGGAGGGCTGATCCTCCCGGCACGGGCCGGCAGGGGCCGGCACAAGAGATATCTGCGGGGGGGGTCCTGTCAGGGAAATACCCCGGTCGCCCCCTGTTCGCGACGTTGCTCTTGATGCCTACGGCATAACTGGTTCCTCTGCTCAAAAGGGGTC
>JAITRV010000147.1 GCA_031288215.1 Spirochaetaceae bacterium
GCTGTGGAATTCGGCAATCCGGGGGGCCCGGGCCCGGGCGCTGAGATCGCCCCCGGCAATGTGGTTCGACCAGGAAACCAGGGCGCCGGTGGATCGCTCTATGTTGGAAGACACGGATATTTGCACCAGTACCGAAAACACGGTGGCGAGGATCATTACCCCCAATTCTATACCGCCGATGATGAGGGCCCGGCGCTTGATCTCCTCGTTGGCCGCCGCGGCGGATTCAATTTCCCGGACGATAAAATCCTGCAGTATTTCGGATATCAGGAGGGACACCCCCCGGATCTCATCCAGGATCAGTTCGTTTTCCACCACCGGGAAGGAGGCCTCCATCTGGCTGCCCAGGCGGTCCACGTAACGGGTCAGGGTATTTATCGCCCGGCCGGCCACCTCAAGAAGCTGGCGGTTTTCCGTCCCCACCGTGGTACTTTTAATGTCGTTTAAGCGGTCGTTAATGTCGCCGATGATCCCGTACTGGCTCCCCTGGGCAAAAGATTTATTGCCCGCCACAATATCCCACAGCTCATTGGCAATATCGGCCTTTACAATCTGGTTCAGACGGTTGGCCTTGCTGACATTACGTATCAGCCGGTCGTAACTTACGGTGTTTAACATGGAGACGATGAGGCTTATGGACAGGGGAATCAGCATGACGCCGATAATGACCACATGGGATGCCTTTATGGTTCCCTTGATGCTTGACGTGGGATTTCCGCCGGGAAAAAAGGAGCGCATCCGCTCAAACAAGCCGCCCTGACGCGCCACTTCAGTATCCCCGGGGTTCGAGGGTTGAAAGGTCTTCCCCCTCGTAAAACACCCGTTCCTCGACATGGATAAGCGGCTCTATCCGCTCCCCCCGGGCCAGGGCCAAGGCCAGTTTCATAATTCCCGGCCCCTGTTTGGGGTTACATTCGATCACGCAGTTCAGTTCCCCCCGGATAAGGGCGTCAATGGCCGCCTGCTCGGCGTCGACGGTTATGATGACGATGTCAACGCCCGGGTTTAGTCCCCGTTCCTTCATGGCGTCGAGGACCCCCAGGGTCATACCGTCGTTATGGGAGAAGATCGCGTCGATGTCCCTGTGGGTATCCAGAACGGCCCGCATAAGCTCATAGCCCTTGGATCGCAGAAAATCCCCGGACTCGCTGAACACGATTTGAAACTGCGGATAGGACCCCAGGATCTCCCTGAACCCTTCCGCCCGGCCCACTGCCGGCGAGGACCCCACGGTCCCGCTCAATTCCACGATCCGGATGGGCTCCCCCCGGCCAAGCCGGCTCCGGAATTTCTCAAGCAGAAATCTCCCCGCGCTCCGGCCCTCCTCAACGCTGTCGGTCCCGATAAAGCCCGCGTAAAGACTCTCGTCCTTTATGTTGATCTTCCGGTCCGTAACCAGCACCGGGATTCCCGCGTCCTTCGCCTCCTGCAAGACGTTGTCCCAGCCGTCGGCCACAATGGGCACAAAGGCGATCACGTCTACCTGATAGGCGATATAGGAACGGATCGCCTTGATCTGGTTTTCCTGCTTTTGCTCGGCGTTGGAAAAGAGGAGCTGTATCCCCGCCTCGGCGGCGGCCTCCTGCACGGACCGGCTGTTGCAGTTCCGCCAGGCGCTCTCCGCCCCGATCTGGGAAAACCCGAGGATTATTCTCCGGCCCTGATCCGCTTCGGCCTTTGGCGATCGTTGACAGGACAGAACAGCGCCGGCGCATAACAAAAAAAATATGAGATAGACCGCCCTATTCCCGGATCTTTTCATATAGCGGGTCCTTAGTTCTTTTTGTTTCCCACCGCCACGATGAAACGCTGTAAACCGATAAAGAGGAGGAGCAGTACGCCGACGGTGATCTTGGTCCACCAGGAATTGATCCTGCCGTTAAACATGATCAGCGCCTGAATGATGGCAATGGTGAGGGAACCGAACACCGACCCGTATACATAGCCAACGCCGCCCGACAGCAGGGTGCCGCCGATAACTACCGCGGCAATGACGTCCATCTCCATGCCCTGGCCGTGGAGTCCGTAACCGGAAAGCATATAGAGGCTAAAGACCACGCCGGCCACCGCGGAGCAGAACCCGTTCACCGTGTAGATCGCGATCTTCGTCTTCCGCACCGGAATGCCCAGCAGTACCGCCGACTGTTCGTTGCCGCCGATGGCGTAAATGTTCCGCCCGAATTTGGTGTGCAGGGAAACATAGATAACCGCGACAATCATGACAAAGGTTAGTATCACATTCAACGAAATAAACGGCACCCCGGCGCCGCTGCCGAAACGAAGTTTCCAGATGGCCAGATCGCTCAAGGTTTTTTCGCTGATCGAGATGGACTGGATGCTGATGAGATAACAGGCGCCCCGGGCAAAAAACATCCCCGCCAGGGTAGCGATAAAGGGCGGCACGTTCCAGTAGGCTATGATGCAGCCCATAAGGAAGCCGATAGCGCCGCCGGTAATAACGGCGACAAGAATCGCGATAAACGGGTTGAGGTGGGCAAATTCGGTGAGCGCGGAGATGATCATCGTGGTAAGGGCGACTACGGAACCCACCGAAAGGTCGATGCCCCCTGAAAGGATGACCAATGTCATTCCCAGCGCGGAAATGATCAGGTAGGCTTTATCAATAAACAGATTGAGGAAGGTCTGGACATCGAAAAACCCCCGGTACGAAACGGAACCGAAGATAAAGGCGATAAAGAACAGCAGCGTCGCCGCCGCTACGGAAAGATATTTAGTAACAAAAGCCTCAAAGTTTAGCTTTTTCATACCGCGCTTCCCCTTACCGGATCGGCGCCGCCCTTAATGTTCAGGCGTCCGCCCAAGCGGACAAAGAAATTCGCCGCCATGCTCGACTGGAGAAAGCAGACCAGTACCACGACGAGGGCTTTAACCACCAGGGATACTTCCGGCGGCACGCCGAA
>JAITRV010000277.1 GCA_031288215.1 Spirochaetaceae bacterium
TCTTCCATGAGGTTCTGGTGGTGGTTGCCGAAAACCGGCAAAAGAAGTGTCTTTTTTCCGCGGAGGAGCGGATCTCCATGGTTCGTACCCTGGTACAACCCTGGAAAAACGTTTCCGTCGCCCTCTGCGATATCCTGATCGTGGATTTTCTCCGGGAACGGGACATCCGGATCCTCCTGCGGGGGGTGCGGAATCTGGGGGATTTTTCCTATGAGTTGGAACTTTCCATGATGAACAAGGCCCTCTGTTCTTCCGTGGAGACCCTGTTCCTGACCGCCCAGCCGGAATTTTTCATCCTCCGGTCTTCGACGATCAAGGAATTGGCCTCCTTTCACGGGGATATATCCGGCATGGTCCCGCCCCTGGTGGCGGAGGCATTAAAAGAAAAATACCCTGAGCATTAATATTGACATTATTGGGGGTTTTTGTTAAACTTACCCCAATATGGGGAATTTTTATATAAAGCGAGGATTTTTACATGGCTGTACCGAGAGTTAAGACGTCTAAGGCCAGGACCCGCCGCCGGCAGTCCATCAATATGAAGCTTACCGCTCCTGCCCTTATCGAATGCGGGACCTGCGGCAACCGGATCCTGTTGCACCGGGTCTGCCCAAAATGCGGATTTTACCGGGGCAAAAAGGTGATAAACCCGGAAGCAAAGGTATAAACGGGCACTTTTCGCAGGCATACCCTGAGAAAGGCCGCCGTTTAAAATAGAACCGAGGAGTGTTTTTTTTATGGATGAATTGTTTGAAAAGATGAAGAAGTTGATTGCCGATAAATTGGAAATTGACGCTGAAAAGGTAACCCTTGATGCGTCTTTTCGTCAAGATCTCGGAGCAGACAGCTTGGATACCTATGAGTTGGTCTATGCCATCGAAGAGGAAACCGGAATTTCCATTCCCGATGAGAAGGCCAATGAATTTGAGACGGTTCGGGATGCGTATGAATTTATAAAATCCCAGAAGTAAGCATTGATGACGGATCGGGGCAATTTAGTAAATTGCTTGATTCAGGGGGTCCCTTCCTTGCCGGAACTGGATCCGGCACGGAGGAAGGCCCTGGATGCCTTTCAGAAGGCTGCGTCGATACGGTTCAAAAGCGTCAAGCTTTTGAACCTTTCTTTCTTCCACCGGTCCGTTTCCAATGAAACGGGCCAGTACAACAATGAGCGGCTGGAATTTCTGGGGGACGCCATCTTGGGAGCGGTAACCGCCGCCTTGCTGTATGAAAGACTGACCGAAAAAAAGGAAGGGGAACTGGCGAAAATCAAGTCCGTGGTGGTTTCCGAAGATATTCTGGCGGGAATTGCCCGGGAGCTTCAGATCGATACCCTGCTCGTCCTGGGGCGGGGGGAGGAACTTTCCGGGGGGAGGAGCAAAAAGGCCCTCCTCGCCGATGCCCTGGAAGCCCTTATCGGGGCCCTGTACCTTGATTCGGGATACCAGGCGGTGTATTCCTTCCTCCGTCCCCATATAGGGCCTGAAATAGCCAAAGTCCTGGACAACCGGCATCACCGGGATTACAAGTCCCTTTTACAGGAACTTTGCCAGGGGCGTTACAAGACCTATCCGGTATATCAGCTTGTCAAGCGGAGCGGCCCCGAACACGAGCATTTTTTCTGGATGGAAGTGCAGATCAACGGCAGAATCTACGGGCCGGGGATGGGAAAAAATAAAAAAAGCGCTGAACAGGAAGCGGCACGGATAGCCTATGAACGGCTTTTGCAATAATCCTGAGGTATAAAGCGGGAGGTACCCTATGGAACCTATTATTTTGGCCTCCGGTTCACTGCGGCGGCAGGAATATTTTCGCCTCTTGGGGCTGCCCTTCAACATCATGCCGCCCCTGCTGGACGAAAAGATCGAGGAGCATCTAAGCCCCCGGGAAGGGGCGGAAAATTGCGCGGTCAAAAAGGTCCGGAAGATCATCGATATTATTAAGAGCCGGTCCCCCCCCTGGATCTGCGGCGCCGATACCATTATTTCCGTGGACGGGAAGGTTTTCGGCAAGCCCGCGGACCGGGAGGACGCCCAGCGGATGCTCGTCATGCTCCAGGGGAGGACCCACGAGGTCATTACCGCGGTGGCCCTCTACAACGGCCGGAATAAGACGATTGACTGCCGTTCCGTGACCAGCGCCGTGTCCTTTGCCCCCCTCTCGAAGGAAGAGATCGAATGGTACCTTGATACCGGCGAGTGGCAGGGGGTGGCGGGGGCCTATAAGATTCAGGGCCTGGCGGGCTGTTTTATTTCCATTATTAAGGGCTCCTACAGTTCCATCGTGGGCTTGCCAATGCACGAATTTTATGTCATGTTAAAGGAGAATGGTTACTCCTACGGGAAATAACGTTCCGCCCCAGGCGGTATGAGATCCCGTTGCGGGTAAACCAGGGGGCGGGAAACGGGCGGAGCCCGGAAACCTGCCGATTTTCCGCCGTTCCTCTGAACGGTGAGATACAGAGAAGGCGCCGTCCGGCCCGGGCGATCAGGTCCCGGGGCCCCGCCGGGGAATTCGGACGGACCGGGAGGAAATTGTGGCTGTAGTTACCATGAAAAGCCTGCTTGAATCGGGGGTCCACTTCGGTCATCAGGTAAAGCGCTGGGATCCGCGGATGGAGAAGTACATCTTCGCGGAACGGAACGGGATTCACATCATCGATCTGCAAAAAACCATCCAGGCCATTAAGGATGCCTACGAGGCGGTCCGCCGGACCGTTTCTTCGGGTAAAACCGTCCTGTTTGTGGGCACCAAGAAGCAGGCCCAGCAGGCCATCCAGAAAGAGGCGGAACGCTGCGGTATGTATTTTGTGAACAACCGCTGGCTTGGGGGGATGCTTACCAACTTTGTTACCATCAAGAAGTCCCTGCTCCGGCTTAAAAAGCTGGAAAAGATGGAAGTGGACGGGACCTTTGAGAACCTTACCAAGAAGGAAATCGCCTCTTTAGGCAAGGAACGGGCCAAGCTCCAGAAGAACCTGGGGGGCATTAAAGAGATGAAGGAGCTTCCGGGGGTGCTGTTCATCATCGATACCCGGAAGGAGGCCATTGCCGTGGCGGAGGCCCAGCGCATGGGGATCCCCATCGTGGCGGTGGTGGATACCAACTGCAATCCCGAGGGGATCAACTACCCCATTCCCGGCAACGATGACGCCATCCGGGCGATTACCCTCTTTACCCAGATTGTCGCCAATGCGGTGGTGGAAGCGGACAACGAGGCGGGCTTGAAGATCATCGAGACCCTCGGGGACGAAGAAGATGAACCGGAGAACATCGCGACGGATGCCTCCATAAAAGAGGAAGACCGGGAAATCGACATCGAGTCCTATTCCGTCGAGACGGTGGCGGTCGCTGCCCCGGCGCCGGCGGAGGAGGAGGACAAACTTCCCGTGGATGTCGATAAGGTTTACGATGAGGAATAAGGGGATCCTACCCCGGGAACGGAATGATTACTTTTAGAGGAGATTATACATGGATATCAGCCCTGCGGATGTAAAGAAGCTCCGGGAGAAAACCGGAGCGGGAATAATGGAATGTAAGAATGCCCTGGCAAGCACCGGGGGTGATTTTGCCCAGGCGGAAAAACTCTTAAAGGAAAAGGGCCTGGCGGCGGTGGAAAAGCGTTCCGGCCGGGCGACCAACGAGGGCAGGGTTTTTGCCGGCATACATGAGCCGGGAAATCAGGCGGTGCTGGTGGAACTGGCGTCGGAAACCGATTTTGTCGCCAGGAATCCCGAATTTATCGCCCTGGGGGAACTCGTCGCCGGCCGGGCCCTGGAAAAGGGCTATGCCGAACCCAACGACGAACTGAACGCCCTGGTAAGCGATTTGGCCGCCAAGATCCGGGAGAACATGAGCCTCAGACGGATCCGCCTGATCTCCGCCGGGAAGGATGAAATCCTCTCCCGGTACATCCACGGGGACGGGGCCATCGGGGTGGTGGTCAAGCTCCGTTCGGATAAACCCGAGGCCCTGGCCTCGGCGGAACTCAAGACCCTGGCCTTTGACCTGGCCCTGCACATCGCGGCCTCCAATCCCCTGGCGGTGGACCGGGGGGGAATCGATCCCGCCTTCCTCAAGGAGCAGGAGGAGATCTTCCGCAAGCAGGTGGAGCAGGACGAGAAGGTCCAGGGCAAACCGGAACAGGTGATTGCCAATATTCTCAAGGGAAAGGTCAACAAGTACCTGGCGGAGGTTTGCCTCCTGGACCAGGGCTTTGTGAAGGATGATAAGGTAACCGTTGCCCAGGTTCTGGCCGATTACGGCAAGCGCTTGGGGACCCAATTGACGGTGAGTGAGTACGGGTACTTTAAAGTAGGTCAGTGAGCCTCATCCCCGGCTCCGTCCGGCCTCCGGGCCGGGGGGACCGGGGAGGGGGTTCCCCATACAAGGCGTGGAGAAGGATATGCAGAGCGCTATTACCGCATCCGAAGATCGGATGAAAAAGACCGTTGCGAACCTCAAGGACGAATTTTCTTCCCTCAGAACAGGCCGGGCATCGGCGGCCCTTTTCGACAAGATCCGGGTGGATTATTACGGGGATAAGTCCCCCCTGAGCCAGGTGGCCAACATCTCCGTTCCCGAGGCCCGGCTTATCGTGATTCAACCCTGGGACAAGGCCATGATCGCCGAAATCGAAAAGGCGATCCGGTCTTCGGAACTTTCCCTCAACCCCTCCAACGACGGAAAGGTCATCCGAATCTCCATCCCCCCCCTGACGGAGGAGCGGCGGAAGGAACTGGCCAAGGTTGCCAAGAACCATGCCGAACAGAGCCGGGTGGCGGTGCGGAACATACGCCGGGACGGGAACGATGAGTTGAAGAAGCTGCTGAAGGAGGGGAAGCTCACGGAGGACGAGGAAAGCCGGGCCTCCGAGGAACTGCAGAAGGTAACGGACAGCTATATTACCAAGATCAACCAGGTTTTAGAAGAAAAAGAAAAGGAAATAATGGAGGTATAATGCCCCCGGTACCGGATTTGGACAAGCGGGATATACCGGGTCGCGGGCGTATACCATCCCATGTGGGGATCATCATGGACGGGAACGGCCGCTGGGCCCGACGGCAGAACCTGCCCCGTACCCAGGGGCATCAGGAGGGACTCAAGACGGCGAAGCGGATCGTGAAGGCCGCCAGCGATATGGGGATCTCCTACCTCACCCTCTACGTGTTTTCCACGGAGAACTGGAAGCGGGCCGCCGAAGAGGTGGCCTTCATCATGGGGCTGGTCAAAACCTACCTCCGGGGGGAGTTGGATTTTTTCCGGGAAAACCGCATCCGGATCCGCCACGCCGGTGATCCCGAGGGGCTTCCCCCGGAAATAGCGCGGGAAATCCGGGAGGTCTCGGAGGACACCCGGGATTTTCCGGGGCTGTCGGTGATCCTGGCCCTGAATTACGGGGGCCGGGACGAGATCGTCCGGGCGGTGCGGCATCTGGTCCGGGAGGGAGGGGCGATCACCGAAGAAGCCCTGGGGCGCTGCCTGGATAACCCCGATGTCCCCGACCCGGACCTCATCATCAGGACCGCCGGGGAATTCAGGATCAGCAATTTCCTCCTGTGGGAATCGGCCTATACGGAATACTCTATTTCTGATAAACTGTGGCCGGATTGGACCGACGGGGATCTGAAAAAGGCGATAGGAGATTTTCAAGGCCGGGAACGTAAATTCGGCGGTATCAAGGCATGAACAAGATAATCGAACGGTTTTTGATCTTTTTTATCGGATTACCCCTGCTGGTCTGTCTGGTGTTGTTTCTTCCCCAGCGGCATAACCTCGCCCTGAACCTGGTGGTTGTCCTGGTATCGGCCCTGGGAAGCGTCGAAATGGCGGGGATGCTGAAGCGGAAGGGCGCTCCCCTTCCCCCGGTGGAGGCGGGCATCCTGGGGGCCCTGCTTCCCCTGGCGATGACGGCGGTGGTCTGTTTCGGCGTGGATCCCCTGTTCGTCCCCGGCGTCGTGATGCTGGCCGTTTCCTGGCTCCTGGTTTCCCGCACCCTGGGAGGCGCGGAAAAACTGGAGGGGCTCCTCCCCCTGGTGGCCGCGGGTTTCTCCGTCCTCATCTACCCCGGTTTTTTCCTGGTATGGATCATCCGGCTGGTCCGGTATCCCCGGGGCCACCTGATCGTGCTGATCTTCCTCCTCATGGTCTTCGCCTTTGATTCCGCCGCCTGGGCCGCGGGGATGCTCTTCGGCAAGGGAAACCGGAACATCATCCCGGCGAGCCCCAATAAAAGCGTCGCCGGCTTTGTGGGGGGGCTTGCCGCGTCGACCCTCCTCGGCCTGGGGGTGGTCTCCCTGCTGCCGGAGCCCTTTACCCCCCGGTATATCCCCGGCGTCCTCTCAGGGCTCATCCTGGGCTGCCTCTCGGGGTTCGCCGCCGCCTTTGGGGATCTGGCGGAATCCGCCCTCAAGCGGAGCTGCGGGATCAAGGACTCGGGGGCCCTCATTCCCGGCCGGGGCGGGGTCCTGGATTCGGTAGATTCCGTGGCCATGGCGGCGCCGGTGTACTATGTCCTGTACCGCTTCCTCTTCTAACCGGCCCGGTGTCGGCCCTTCCGGGGGAAGGCCGTGAAAAAGCGCCTCGCCCTGCTGGGGGCCACCGGTTCCATCGGACGGAGCACCCTGGACGTACTCCGCCGGGGGCCGGATGATTTTGAGGTGGTCCTCCTCTCGTGCCACAGAAACGCCGCCGCCCTCGCGGCCCTTTCCCGGGAATTCCCCGCCGCCCGGCTGGCCCTTTCCGGGGAGGGGCCGGGGGAAGCGCCGGGGATCGCCTATTACGGCCGGCAGGGGCTGCTCCGGGCCGTCGCCGAGGCCGGGGCGGACCTCACGGTGAACGGCATCGCCGGGGCGGCGGGGCTGGCCCCTTCCCTGGCGGCCCTGGAGGCGGGATCGGACCTGGCCCTGGCCAACAAGGAAACCATCGTCATGGCCGCCCCCCTGGTCTTTGCCCTGGCGGAACGGAAGCGGCGGCGGATCATCCCGGTGGATTCGGAACATGCCGCCATTTTTTCCCTCCTGGAAGCCCACGGACGGGAGAGCCTTGACCGGGTCTTCCTCACCGCCTCCGGGGGCCCCTTCCGGACCTATGCGGCGGAGCGCTTCGCCGGGATCACCGTCGAGGATGCCCTGGCCCATCCCACCTGGAACATGGGGCCCAAGATCACCGTGGATTCGGCGACCCTGGCAAACAAGGGGCTGGAGGTCATTGAGGCGGCGGCCCTCTTCGGCCTGGAGCCGGAACGGATCCAGGTGGTGATCCACCCCCAGAGCGTCGTCCATTCCATGATCCGCCTCCGGGACGGGGCGGTTTATGCCCAGCTCTCCAAGCCGGATATGCGGCTCCCCATCCATAACGCCCTCTATTGGCCTGAGATCCGCCGGGCCTCCTGGGGCGCCCTGGAATTCGGGGGGCTTACCCTGGAATTCGATAATCCTGACGTTGAAAAATTCCCCCTCCTTCCCCTGGCCTACGAGGCGGTCCGGCGGGGAGGGGTCTACCCCGCGGTATACAACGCCGCCAATGAGGCCGCGGTGCAGGCTTTTTTATCAAAAGACGCGGAATTTCTTGATATCCCGCGGATTGTGGGGTATGTTTTTAAGAGAGATTGGACAATGGCCCCCGGGGCGCCGCCGGATCTTGAAGCGATCCTTGAGGCGGACCTGCGGGCCCGGGAAGCGGCCCGGGAATATATGACGGAGAAGCGATGATGGTATTGAAGATTCTGCTGGGCTTAGTCGGCTTAGGGGTGGTGGTATTCGTTCACGAACTGGGGCATTTTCTTGCCGCCCGGCTCGTGGGGATTGACGTGGAAGCCTTTTCTATCGGATGGGGCAAGCCGGTTTTGAAGAAGAAAATCGGGGCGGTGGAATACCGGATCGGGATGTTCCCCCTGGGGGGCTACTGTAAGATGCGGGGGGAGGCCGAATTTCAGGACGCCTACGAGAACAACCGGCGGGAGATTGCCCCGAAGCGGGGGACCTATTACGGGGCCTCGCCCTGGAAGCGGATCCTGGTGTCCTTTGCGGGGCCCTTGTTCAACCTGATCTTTGCGGTGATCGTCTTTTCCTGCATCTGGGGCATCGGTTTCGAGGTTCATACCATGGGCAACCGGATCGTCCGGGTTTCGGATGTGGTTCCGGGGGAAGGCTACCCCGCGGACGAGGCGGGGCTTTTGACCGGGGATCGGATCGTCAGGATAGACCGGCGGCCCATCGAGTATTATCACGATATTCAGGAAGAGATAGCCATCAATGCGGAAAAGGAGCTTTCCCTCACGGTCGAACGGGAGGGGCGGACGGTGGATCTGACTATCCGGCCCCGGCTGGAAAAAAGCACCGGCGCGGGAAAGATCGGGGTGTACTACTGGGCGGACCCGGTGGTACGTTCCGTGGCCGAGGGGAGCCCCGCGGAACGGGCGGGGCTGCGGAAGGGGGACCGGATCATCCGGGCAAACGGGGAGGATCTTCCCTATACCGTGGCCATGCTGCGGATCCTGGCGGATCGGCCCCCGGTGCTGTCCCTGGAATACGAGCGGGAGGGCCGGATCGAACGGGCCGACCTGCCCCTGGTCTATGCCGAAGGGGGAACGGCGGACCCGGGGATCGGCTATGAGAGCCTGCAATACCGTACCCAAGGGCTTTCCCCCCTGGGGGCGGTGGTCAAGGGGACCGGGGAGGCCTGGAAAACCCTGGCGGTCTCCGTCCGCAGCCTCTCCCTCCTCTTTCGGGGCATCGATCTGACCCAGGCCGTTTCCGGGCCGGTGCGGATCACCTATATGGTGGGGGATGCGGCCGCCGAAGGCTTCGGCCAAAGCATCGGGACCGGAATATCCTCCATGGCCAATTTCCTTGCGCTGATCTCCATCGCCCTGTGCATCATGAACCTCCTGCCCCTTCCCATCCTGGACGGGGGGATGATCATCCTCTTCATCGTGGAGGCCCTCCGGGGACACCCCCTCCATCCCAAGGCGGTTTCCGCCTTTCAAACCGTGGGGGTGGTGCTCATCTTCGGCCTGATGATCTTTGCGGTCTTTGGGGATATCCTGTTCCTTGTCCGCCGGTAGGGATATTTTTTATATTTATATTAATTATGGAGGCTGTCGGTGAAACAGAAAATTCCCTGTTACTGTGATAATACGTTTTCCGTGGAAGTTCCCGCCGAGATAGATCTGGATATACAGAAGGAATATATCGATAAGATTCTCGACGGCTCCTTTATGACGTTTTTCTGCACCAACTGCGGCAAGAAGCACAAGCCCGAATTTCCCGTGACCATCCTCTGGCCCAGCAAGAAGGCGCGGCTGGAGGTGCTGCCCGAATTGGAACGGGGGGAATTTTACCGCCGGAAAAAGGACCGGGACTCCAAGGAAACGGTTATCGGCTACCCTGAACTCTCGGATCGGATCGCGGTGTACCGGGACGGCCTGGAACCGGCGGTCATTGAGGCCCTGAAATATTACCTCTACCTGAAAGCGGAGGAGACCGCCCCGGACGCGGATCCCGGCGTCTGGTATCAGCGGCAGGGGCCGGAGGGCCTGGAATTCCATATCCACGGATTGAAGCGGGATGAAATCGCCGTGACCATCCTTCCCCTGAATCTCTATGAAAAAACCCTCCGGGATTATACGGCCCACCCCACGGGGGAGCTTTTTGCTTCCCTCCGGCACCATTCGTACCTTTCCGTACAGAACATGCGGCGTCCCGAGGCCTTAAAGTGAAAAAACTCCGGTCCCTGCTCTGCATCCTCCTGGTCTTTTCCGGCGCCGGCATGGAAGCCCAGGGCTTGGGCGGGTCCGCCGGCCGTCCGCCTCCGGGAGGCCACCGGGGGCCGGTGAAGGCCCTGCTCGCGGATGCCCAGGGCCGGGTTTTAAGCGTCGGTGAAGACGGCTTTCTCGTCCTCTGGAACCTCGACGCCCAGCGGGCGGCGGAACATTTTCAGCTTTCCCCCGCTTCCATTAGCGCCATGGCCCTGCGGCCGGGAAAGACCGAGGCCGCCCTGATCGAGAGCGACGGCCTGGGGCTCTACCGCCTCTCCGCCTGGGATTATAAGACCAAGCGCCAGATCTTTTCCCGGACCTTTCAGGAGCCCCTCTCCGCTATCGGCTATTCCGGCGGGGGGACCTTTCTCATCGCCGCCCGGAGCGGCGGCATCCTCTTTATCGACGCCGAAACCGGGAGCGACCTGCCTTCGGCGGTACGGATCGCCGGAACCGTTTCCTTTGCCGCCACGGGCAGATCCGAGCGGATCATGATCGCCTACCTTCCCTCGGGGCGGCTCTCCTACTGGGAATTGGACGGGGGGACCGAAATCGTGAGCCTCTCCGTCCCCGCCAATATCGCCTCCCCCTGCCTCTTCGCCAACAACAACTGCCTCGCCGGGTTTGATTCCCAGGGCTTCCTGGTGATCAACGCCGTTTCCGGGGAAGTGATCCTCCGGGAAAGCGGGATAAGCCGGGGAATCCTCGTGCCGGGGAATCCCGATCGGGGGGAACTGGCCTGTATCGCCCCGGAGCCGGAGGGGAACGCCTTCTTTGCCTTCAACCGTCAGGGCCGGCTGGAAAGGGTCCCGTCCCCGCTTTCCGGCCTTCCTCCGGGGATCACCTGCGGCCTTATGGTCCAGGGCCGCGTGGTCCTCGGCGGCGCCGACGGCAGGGTCTTGGTCGCCGAAGGCCGGGGGAGTTTCCGGGCCCTGGAGGCGGTAAACCAGCGGCGGATCATCGACGGGGCCTCCTCGGGAACTATCCTGGCCCTTACCCTTGAGGGCCGGGGCCTGGGGTTCATCCCCCTGGACTACCGGGAACTCCGGGACCATGCCCCGATCACGGTGGAGGAGGGGGGAGGCTTTACCCATGTCCGGGGGGATGAGACGGGCGGGGACACGGCGCCGGGCAGGGGAACCGCCCGGTTCATCCTCTGGGGGGAAGGGGCCGGCCCCCCCCAACTGAGAACCCTGCGGAGCCCGGATAGTTCCGCGATCCTTCCCCTGGATCTATCCCTTCGGGAGCCCGTCCTCACCGCGTCGATCCGGGGGGACCGGTTCCTGTTCCTCGAT
This sequence comes from Spirochaetaceae bacterium, assembly GCA_031288215.1. Lineage (GTDB taxonomy): Bacteria > Spirochaetota > Spirochaetia > Treponematales > Breznakiellaceae > JAIRMO01. The sequence goes on from JAITRV010000277.1 coordinate 11,055, forward strand.
ACCGGGGGAACCATCACCCTGGGATCAGCCGGGGAGGGGAAGCAGGAAAAAACCCTTTCCTCCCCGGGCGCCCTGGACGCGGCTTTTCTGGACGGGGACAATATCATCATCGGCCGGAGCACCGGCTTAGGGGCATCCCCCTTTCTCAAGGTGAATGCGGAGAGCGGGGAAACCGTGCCCCTGGCCTATCCCGCCGAAATCGGCGTCCGGGTGTATCCGGGGAATGAGGGACGGGTCTACGGCGGGATCATCGCCATGGGGGCAGGGGAGTCCAGGACCGGCCTTATCCGGCTGGACCTCTCCGGCCGGACCCCCCCGGTCCTGCTGGCATCCTTCCCCGGGGAGGACACGGACTTCGACATAGCCGAAAACGGCTCCGTCCTCGCCGCCACCCTGGGCGGCCGGGGGGCCTCCATCTACGGCCCCGACAGGACGGTCCGCCTGGAACGGAGCCCCGGCCTCCCCGTCCGGCTTTTCAACGGCAGCGGCTGTTTTATCGTCCTGGACCGGGAGGGGAGCATCGCCTGGCATGAGGCCGCCACCGGAGGGCGGCTCGCCCTGCTTCGGATCTACGATACCGCCTGGTTTCTGGAGCGGAGGGACGGGGAGACCCTTTCCGGGAAAGTCCTCAAGCACCCCCCGGCCCCGCGCCCCTAATCACGGGAGGGGATTTGCCATACGTTCAACCATCAGGTTCAGGGCGGCGCGGCATCCCATAAACCCTAAGTTAACGGAATGATGTGAATTGGGAAGGCAAGGAAAAAAATGTATATGATTCAGCGATACCAGGTCAAAATTATTCGGAATCGGATAGCGTTCTCTATTTGAATCAAGCGGCACGGCCGGAATACCCGCATCGGAAAACGTATAGATTATTTCTTCATTAATCTGATCGCTCTTTGCATGATAGCCGAAAGCAGTAAAGCTATCTAATATCAAAATTTTAACAAAATGTAAAAGAAAATACTTGATTGCCCGCCAAGCGTAGGTAAACTAAAGGTATTGTATGAAAGGGATGGTATGGACGAGTTGTTAGTCAGGGCCGAGGGCGTCTCAAAAAGCTTTTCCGGCGTATCCGCCCTAAAAAACGTATATTTCGACTTGCGTCCCGGCGAGGTTCATGCGCTCTTAGGCGAAAACGGCGCCGGCAAGTCTACCCTGATGAAGATAATCTCCGGCGTGTACACCCGCGATTCGGGGGAACTCGCTATCAGCGGCAAACCCGTGGGTGATTTGACGCCCCTTTCCGCCCAAAGGCTTGGCATCGGGATCATACACCAGGAATTGAATCTATGCCCCCACCTCAGCGTGGCGGAAAACATTTATCTGAACCGCGAAATAGCCGCCTTCGGCATAACCAACAGAAAGAAACAGAACCGGGAAGCAAAAAAATATCTTGACGCCCTTGAACTTGACGTTGATCCCGATACGCCGGTGCGGGAACTGCCGGTATCAAAACAGCAGATGGTTGAAATCTGTAAAACCCTCTCGATGAACGCGCGGATCATCATCATGGACGAGCCGACATCCGCGTTGACCGATAAAGAAATCGATGATTTATTCAATGTTGTAAAAATGTTAAAATCCGAAGGCTGCGGCATCATCTATATTTCCCACCGGCTGGAGGAGTTGTCCCGAATCGTCGACCGCGTAACGGTTCTGCGGGACGGGCAGTATATCAAAACCCTTCGCTTCGCGGATACCAATCTCGAAGAAATTATCGCGTACATGGTTGGCCGCAACCTGAACGAAAAGTTCCCGAAGGTTGCCGTTCCCCTCGGCAGGAAAGTGCTGGAAGTAAGAAACCTTTCTTCGCCGCACGGCGTGGGCGTCAAGGACGTTTCGTTTGAATTGTATCAGGGGGAAATCGTCGCGTTTGCCGGCCTCATGGGAGCGGGAAGAACCGAAACCGCCCGGGCGCTCTCCGGCGCCGACAGGATGAGCGCGGGAGAAATACTTCTTGACGGCAAAAAAATCACCATAAAAAACATACGGGACGCGATAAAAGAAGGCATCTACTGTATTCCCGAAGACCGTAAAAAAGACGGCCTTTGCGTAAAGATGACCCTTTCGGAGAATATTACCCTTCCAAGTTTGGAATTTGTTTCAAATTTCGGCGTTATCAGCGGCGGTAAAGAAACGGAAAAAGCCGTTAAGATGAAAGACACGCTGAGGATCAAAGCCCCCGGCATCGGACAGTCTGTCGCGAACCTTTCCGGCGGGAACCAGCAAAAAGTCGTTGTCGGCAAATGGCTGATGCGGGACGCGAAACTCGTGATATTCGACGAGCCCACCCGGGGAATCGATGTCGCGTCGAAGATTGAAATTTACAACATTATAAACGAACTAAAAAAGCAGGGGATAGGGGTGATGTTTGTTTCATCGGAACTGCCGGAGGTTTTGGGTATGTCGGATCGTATTTTGGTGATGTGCAACGGCCGCATCACCGCGAATCTTGAAACGAAGAACACAAACCAGGAAGAAATTCTAAAGTATGCGACTCAGTACGCATAAAGGAAGACCTATGACGCAGACGGCGAAACGCGCATTGCCGCAATTGAATATTTCACGGGGATTAAAACAGCAGCTTTCAACATTGAGCGGATTTGCCATCCTTTTTATCGTATTTTCAATTTTGGCGCGGCCTTACTTTTTTACGGTTGGCAATCTGCTTACGGTGGCTACGCAGACCGCGGTCATCGCGGTAATAGCGATTGGGCAGACGTATGTGATGATAACCGCGGGCATTGACCTTTCGATAGGTTCGAATATCGCGCTTTCCGGAATGATTGCGGCTTTAGCGATGATGTCGGGGGTGCCGGTGTTTCTTGCGGGCCTTTTGGGGATATTGAGCGGCGCGGCGGTGGGCGCGATAAACGGCGTTTTCATAACCTACGGAAAAATTCCGCCCTTTATCGCAACCCTCGGAACGATGACGGCGGTGCGCGGGGTATGCCTGACCCTGACTCAGGGGATTCCGATAGGAGGGCTTCCAAAGTCATTTACCGTCATCGGCGCCGATTCGATAGGCCCGGTTCCGATTCCCGTGATCCTGATGATACTAACGGTCGTATTGTTCGCGTTTATTCTTGCCAAGACCTGCTTTGGGCGTCATGTTTACGCCCTTGGAAGCAATTTCGACGCGGCGCGCCTTTCCGGGGTGAATACAAACCGCACGCTGATCCTGGTTTACGTGTTTTCAGGGATGCTGGCGGCTTTCGCGGGGCTCATCATGGCCGCCCGTATCATATCCGCCCAGCCCGCGGCGGGGGACGGCTACGAACTGGACGCGGTAGCCTCCTCGGTCATTGGCGGCACCAGTACCCTGGGAGGTGAAGGTTCCATAGCGGGGACATTTATCGGCGCCTTCATCATCGGCATTCTGCGGAACGGCCTGAATCTTATCGGCGTGTCCCCGTTCATCCAAAAAATTGTAATCGGCATCGTGATAGCGGGATCGGTGTTTTTGGATAAAATTAAACGGAAAGATTAAGGGCTCACGGCCCGGTAGACATGGTAGCACACCGAAAGGTTTGCTAAATAGATTTTTTTATAAGGAGCATAATTATGAAAGGAAAAATTTTGACACTCTGGGCGGCGGCGCTGCTCATCTCTTCGGTTCCCTTGTGGGCGGTCGGAAAAACCGAAAGCTCAAGCGGGAAAATCAAGGCGACGCTTATCACGATGGATTCGATTGATGAACACTGGCTTAAAGTAAGGGCCGGCGCTCAGGCAAAGGCGAATGAGCTTGGCAGCGTTGAACTGACGTTCAACGCGCCTCCGGGCAAGGTTGACGCCGCCGTGCAGCTTCAGATGGTAGAGGACGCGATTACCAAGAAATCAGACATCATTCTGCTGGCGCCGCTCAACAGCGACGCGCTGTCTCCCGGCGTGGAAAAGGCAAAAAAAGCGGGTATCAAAGTTATCATCATTGACTCCGGGGTTTCAACATCGGATTACGACGCGTTTTTTTCGACCGACAACGGGGCCGCGGCGCGTACAGCCGCCGACACCCTGGCGAATCAAATCGGCGGAACGGGCAAAATCGCTATCGTCAACGCCCAGGCCGGAGCGGGAACAACGATGACCCGCGAAAATGACTTCAAAGATCAAATCGCCAAGAAATACCCCAATATTACCGTGGTCGGCACCCAGTATTCCGACGGCGACAAGACAAAAGCGCTGAATATCGCGCTGGACTTTATTACCGCGAATCCCGATCTGGCCGGGTTCTATGCCTGTAATGAAGGTTCAACGGTAGGGGTTGGAAACGCGGTCAATCAGAAAGGCTTGGCCGGCAAGGTTAAAGTCGTTGGCTTTGACTGGTCGGCGGATACAAAATCCCTGGTTGAACGGGGGATTTTACAGGCTTCAATGGTACAGAATCCTTACGAGATGGGATATCAGGGCCTGCAGGCCGGTGTTGATGCGTATAACGGCAGCGCCCTTTCGCCCAAAAACGTTGATACCGGCGTAACGGTTGCGACCAAGGAAAACGTAAATACCATCAAATAGCCTTCCCCGCCGCGCCGCAATCCCGCGGCGCGCGGGTACGGCGGAATGAAAACGCTCCGGTGTTTCATTCCGCCGGCGCCTTAATCATGGGATGGGTTTTTGCGGACCTTCTCGATGGCATTGGACACCGCGGCTTTCAAGGAATCGGCATAGTTTTTTTCACTCATCGCCTGGGACGCGTAGAGGGTCCCCAGGAGGGAAAACCGGTAGAAGGGCTTCACCGTATTCAAGGCCATCGCGGCCATATCCACCACACATTCGTTGCAAAGACAAATGTCTCCCTCCGAAAACGCCTCAAGCTGCTCTCCCAGTTCGTTCAAAACGAGCTTTTCCGCCTCGTTTGCTAATAATTCAAAATTGTACCGCTCGGTCAGGTTCATAATTTTTTTCTCTCCTTATTGCCTATAATAGTTCATTATATGGTATATCCTACTGCCCCTACCGGGCCTTTTCAAGCTCCGCCTGGGCCGCCGCCAGCAGGGCAATGGGCACCGCATAGGACGAGCAGGACACGTAGTCAAGCCCCGCCTCCATACAGAACCGCACATTCGCCGGATTCGCCCCGTGTTCCCCGCAGAGTCCGCAGACCAGGTCCGGCCGGGTAAGCCGGCCCCGCGCCACCGCCAGGGTGATAAGTTCCTTCACCCGGCGGTCCAGGACGGTGAAGGGATCGGCGGTGACGAGGTCGAAACGGGTATAATCGCTCATAAAGCCGGCAAAATCATCCCGGGATATTCCCAGGGCCGTCTGGGTCAGGTCGTTGGTGCCGAAGCTGAAAAAGCCCGCGTATTTGGCAATCTCCCCCGCCCCCAGGGCCGCGGCGGGAAGCTCGATCATGGCGCCGATCTTGTAGGCCGCCCGTTTCGCCTTCCGTTCTTCCCTCACGGCCTCCTCCACTTCGGCGATCCCCGTATACTCCGCCCCCTCGATCTTCTTGCCGTAGGCGACGAGCTTCAGCTCCGCGGCGTCCATGATGATGGGGACCATGATCTCCGGGCGCACCGGGATCTTCTCCTCCCGAAGCCGGTAGACGGCGTCGAAGATCGCCCGGACCTGTGCGGCGTAGATTTCGGGGTAGGAGACGGCGATGCGGCAGCCCCGGTGCCCCAGCATGGGGTTAAACTCGTCCAGGGCCTCGATCCGGGCCAGCAGTTCCGCCTTGGAGAGGGTTTTCTTCCGGGTTTTTTCGATATGGGCGATATAAGCGGCCAGTTCATCGTTGTTGTGGGGCATAAATTCGTGGAGGGGGGCGTCCAGGAGCCGGATGGTAACCTCCTTCCCCGCCATGACCTTGAGGATCCCGTAGAAATCCTCCTCCTGGATACTCCGGATCGCCTTCAGGGCCCGGCTCCGGTCCGCGCCGGAATCGGAGAGGAGCAGATCCCGGAACAGGTTGATCCGGTCGGCCTTGAGAAACATGTGTTCGGTCCGGCACAGGCCAATGCCCTCGGCCCCGAAGGCCAGGGCCTTCTCCGCGTCCTCGGGACTTTCCGCGTTTGCCCGGACGTGGAAGCCCTTGAGGAAGCCCTTGGCGAGGGCGATAAATTCCGGCAGCCCCGAATCCGCGCCGTCCCCCTCAATCAGGCCCGCCTTCCCCAGGTAGACCGCCGGCTCCCCGTGGTAGGGCACATCCAGGGTGATATAATCCCCCTCTGAAAAGCCCAGGTCTCCCAGGACGGCCTTCTTGCCCTTGAACGTCAGCCCCGGGGCAACCAGGGACGCCTTGCCGTACTGCCGGGCCACCACCGAAGCATGGGCGGAGTAGCCCCCCTCGGCGGTGAGCACCCCCGAGGCAAGCTCAATGGCCTTCACGTCCTCCGCAAAGGAGGAGGGCAGGGCCAGGATGAACCGGGTATCTTCCCCCTGCTGCAGGGCCAGCTTCCGGGCCTCCAGGAGGTTCCGGGTGCTGAAACAGACCCTGCCGATAGCCGCCCCCGGAGAGCCGGCGATGCCGCCGGCGCGCTTCTTCAGGGCCTTCACGCCGGCGGGATCGATCACCCGGTGGATAATCTCGCCCAGCCGCGGGGGGTCGATGGCCTTCACCACAAAGGCCGCATCCACCACCTTCCGCTTCGCCAGATCCAGGAGGAGCCGGATATCCGCCCGGGTCGATTTCCGGTCCGCCGGGCGCTGCTCAAGGAAATAGAGCTTCCCCTTTTCGATGGTGAACCGGATCTGCCGGATCTCCTTAAACCGGTCCTCCAGGGTCCGCCCTATCTTTTCCAGTTCCTTCAGGTACCGGCTTTCCAGCGTCCCCAGGTCCTGCCCCTCCCCGCCGGAGGCGTCGAATTGGCCCCGGTACCATTCCCCCTGGAGCCGCCGCTCCCCGGTCAGCACATTCCGGCTGAAGAAAAAACCGGAACAGGAATCCCTTCCGTAGTTTCCGAATACCATGGGCTGAATGAGCAGGGCCGTATCGTTATCGTTCTGATCGTCGATGGAAAGGAGCCGTGAAAGCTCCCGCAGGGCGAGGAAGATCTGTTCCCGGGGATCTTCAAAGAAGCCGCCGGGAAGGAGCGGGGCGTACCGGTCCATGTAGGCCTCCGCGGCGGAAAGCGGGCCGGACCGGAACTCCTCCTGGAGGGCCCGGAGGCGCCGGTCAAGTTCATCCCCCTCCCGGGCCGTTCCCTCCAGTTCCCGGATCCGCTTCTCCACCAGCAGCATCCCCCGCAGGAGGAACAGGGTCTCCCGGGCGGCAAAGGCGTCCCCCACCCACCGGGCAAAACCCGGGACCACCCCTTTGACCAGGCCGAAATTATGCAGGACCGGATAGGTGGAGACCGCCAGGTTGGAGGAGACCACGATCTTGAGCAGCAGGGGATTTTCCCGGTCCCCGTAGCGCTTGCCGAGGACGGCCCCGCAGCGATCCGGCAGGGCGTCCAGATCCCGGCGGATATCCGCCGATTCCAGACGGGAGGCGAGGGAGGCGTCCAGGATAAAGCCGGGCAGGATGGGAAAGCCCAATTCCGCGAATTCGACGGCCTGCCGTCCGCGGATGCCGAGCAGCTCCGGGGCGGCCTTTTGGGGGCCCCCTGTTTTTCCGCTAAAAAAGTGAATTCGCCTGTCCATCCCGCTCCCTGCCCGCTCCGCCGGGCCAAAACGTAAAAAACCAAAACCTAAGCAACCGGAGGTTCCTAAAATAACGGCACAATCGTACTCACCGGCCCCCGGAGAAAGGCCTCGAAAAAGCGGCTTGCCCCCTGGGTGAGGTAGCGCCGGAGCTTGGCCGCATCCCGAATATCCTTGCCCTCCAGGGCAAACTGAATGGCCCTGCCGTGCTTGACCTTTCCCCACATAAAGAGGGAATTGATATCCAGAATCCGCTCCCCCTCATAGTAAATATGCACCCGTACATCAGGATACGCGGCGTTGTAACTGTCGATGATCCGTTTCCAGGCTTCCACGTTTCCGTTGTGGAAACATTCGTTCCGCACCACCACCGAATACCGGGGGGTCATGCGGAACTGCCCCGCCGCGGCCGCCGGCGCCGCTTCAGGGGAAGCCGCCGGGGCGGCCTCCCGCTTCCCGGCTTTGACCCGCCGGGCCTTCCTCCCCGCGGCCGGCGGCTTGGGCGGCTTCAGCTTCTTCGCGGTAAATTCCCCCCGGTACAGTTCCGGGGGAATCCGCGCCCGGGCCCCTTCAAAGCGGCCCAGGGCCAATTCGGCGGCCCTTTGGCAAAGCGCCCCCGGCTCCTTGCCCCCCCTCCCCGCATAGACGACCATCAGTTCCCGCTTCTTCAGGGGGCCGAAGCGGGCCAGCTCTTCCGGCACCTTGGGATTAGCCGCCAGGAGCCCCAGGTCGGGGTGATGATAGGCCGCCACGAGATCCACCGCCTTCCACCGGGCAAATTCCTCCGCCAGGGAAGCCGGGTCCTCCACCGCCGACTCCAGGTTGGCGGAAAGCGCGCAGTACCCCCCTTTCTCTATCAGGAGCATCCGCAGGAGCAGGGCCGTCGGCGGGCCGCTTTCCCGCTCCTCCCCCGCTTCAAAGAGCAGATCCCCCAGGTTGTTGTTTCCCCCCAGGGTATCGGCCAGGGCGGTGACCCGCTTGATATGCCGGACCGCGGCGTTAAACCCCGCCCGGCTCGCGGGGAGCTCCGGATTTATCCCATCCTGAACCACGCATACCTCCGAAAAAAACGCCCCCGGAACCGAGGGCGCTTCTCATGTATTCCTTGACGGGCTACAGTTCCTTGACGGTCCCGCCCCCCCGTCCCCGGCGGCCGGCGGGCTTTTTATCTTCCCCCCGCTTTGGAGGTTTCGCGTCTACCACCCCGGCCTTGACGCTCTTTTTGGGAGCCTCCAGGGCGGGAGCCGCGGGTTCCGGCTCGGCAAGCTCGGGGCTGTCGGCGTTGAGTATATCCAGATAGGCCTGGCCCGCGCTCCCTGTTCCGGAAGGCCCTTCAACGGCCAGATCCGAGAAGGACTGGTTGATATCCTCCCGGACCGTGGACCGCCTCCGGCTGAAGGACGCGAAGGCCGCGTCCTGGAAGCCCTTGGAAACCCCGTGGAGGAACTCGTTCAGCACGTTGGCCATGGCGTCCAGGGTCGCCTTTTTCCGCTTAATGGAGGTAATATCCACATCCAGGAGCAGGCCCGGCTGAATATGGTAGGGGTTGATCGTGTACTCAAAACGGTAGTATTCCCGCTCCAGGAAATTGAGGCGATCCTCCATAACCCGCCGTTCGATGGGGTACTGGTACTCGTACATCTCCTTGAGCCGGTTTCGGATCAGGATAAGCCGCTGCCGGATCCGGTCCTTCTCGTAGATATAGGTCCGGTTCATCCGTTCCACCTCGGTTTCCGCCGCCCGGACAAAGGATATCTCGTCCCACACCTTGGCGATATCCTCATACAGGGGTTCGCCGGATTTATCCTTGAGGGTCTTCCGGATACGGTCCTTGTTCTTCTTGGCCAGATCCTCGAAGTCGTTCACCGAGAAGAGCCGTTTTTTATCCTGGTAGATCACCTCCAGCACGTCCCAGAGGTGGAGCACCTCGGTTTCAAAGCTCTTGACCTGGACGTCATAGGCCTTCCGTTCCTCAATAAGCTGGGCGTTATCGTAGTAGCGCATCCGCACCTGGTACCGTTCGTCGGGGAGGTAGACCGGATCGGTCTCCTCGTATTCCCGGATCAGGAGTTCCCGGGCATTCTTGAGGTTTTCGATATACTGATACCCCATCTTGGAGGTATCCAGGATGGAAGTGATGGAGTTGATCGCCGTATTGAAACCCCGGGTACGGATATTCTCAATATCCACGATCTTTTTGATGTTTTCCCGGACGTTCTGCTGATCGAAGCTCGCGGGGTCAATCTCCGCCCGGAGGTCGGTGATCCGTTCAAAAAGGGCCTTGGCGATAATGCTGTAGCGCTTGGATTTGGGATCATCCCCCTTATCATCGGTGTAGTTTTCCACCTTGTTGATCTTATTGAAGATAATCTCGCTGTCGGAAAACTCTTCCAGGCCCTGATCGATCCGCTCGTCCTTGATCTTCTCGATTTCCTGGTCGATAAGGTCGGTGATATGCTTGGAAATCAGTTCCTTTATCAGGTATTCCACGGTAACCTGGTAGTGGTAGATGGGGCTGATAAGCTCCGAATCGAGAATATTCACGGAAAGTTTGACATCCGTCACGGTCTTGGGTTTCTGGAGGTTATCCTTAAAGGCGCATTTCACGATGGAATAGGCGTTCTCCCCCCGGATAAAGGCGCCGGTGTCGGTTTTCTGCCGCAAAAGGCTGTTGGTAATGTTTTCCAGGTCGTTGACCCCCCGCTGGATATGCCCCTGGAGGTGGCCGTACATGTTGACCATGGACTTTTCAATCTCACCGGTGTTGAACTTATCCGCCCCGCCGACTTGATCCAGCAGATCCGCGACTTCCTTGGGGGTATACCGGGAGAGGACCTTGGTCTCCTCCTTGTCGATATAGTTCCGGATCTTCTTTACCATCTCATCTTCGGTCGTTACCATATAACGGTTGAACATGTTCTGATAATTCTGGTTGAAGTAGTTGTAAAGCTTCTCCTTCAGCCCCCCCATCACATCAAGGCGTTCAAGGACGTCTTTGGGTAATTTGGTGGACAAATGGTGAATAACCTTATTGGTTTCTTCTTCCAAAAGTTGATTAACCTCGTTCTGCTGATCCCTATATTCCTGGGCTAATGAATTCCGCGAACCCACGGCGCTCGGTTTCTCCGGATGGAATACATTTGGACTTTTGGGCAGATCAATTGCTCCCATATCCTGACACTCCTTATACATAAAAATTTAAATCACCTTACTTATTCACCGGCTTCTCTGACATATTAATATTAATATCCCATT
>JAITRV010000311.1 GCA_031288215.1 Spirochaetaceae bacterium
TTCTATGAATAGTAAGACGAATAGTAAGACGAACGGTAAAAAACCGCTTCATACGGCTGCGGTATTTTTCGTCCTTTCCGGGTTTGGAATTCTTTTGTCCTGCGCAAAAATTCCGCCTGAACCGAATCAGCCGCCGGCGCCGGAGGCCCTCGCCGCCGTGGCGGAAAGCTATGTGCCGGGCCTCGATGTTTTTGACTATTTTAAGGACGCCTACGGCCTTACCTCAAATACTACGGGCAAATACTTCTATAAATACACCTATAAAAAGGTCGGCCTGGATGAACAGCCCGCTACCGTTCCCACCGGGCCCAATACCCCGGTGGACTATAACGCCGTTCCCCACGGAACCTGGGCGTCTTCCCATAATACCCATGACGGGGTAGCCTATTATGCCCATCCCTTCCGGACCTTGTCCTACCATGAGTTTTACCGGCTTCTGACGAACAACGATAGGGCAGACCCTGCCAGGGGGATTGGAGACAGTTCCGGCTACTACTTTATTTTCTTTGGCGGGGAGTGGGAAGCCGGGACCAAGGCGGCAATCACGGCCCTCAACGAGGTCCTGGCGGAACAGTATATTACCTACGAGGTTTCAGGGAACGCCACCGCCGAAAGCGCCGCCCCCAATATTGACCATCACCTGACAAGCTCCTTTTCAGGGGGATCGCCCCTCTATGTTTACAACTTTGATTTTCGGCTTTCAGGGGGAGTATTGGACTCCCGCTATGACGCGGATATCCGTACCGACGCGGCGACCTTCTTTTTTGCCGATGCCCGGGGCACCGTGGATACGATTACCGAAAACAGCACCATATCGGTGACAAACCTCTACGATGTCCTTTACCGGTCCTTTACCGGCCTGGAGGAGGCGATAGCCCAAACCGACGCGGCGGCGTCCCGGCAAGGCCGGACGGTGACGACGGTAAAAATTCCCCATAGTACAAAAGTCCCGGTTGAAGAACGTACCGATAAATTTATCCCCTCCCCGTCCTTACTCCTCTTCCGTAAGACGACCGGGGGCCGCGCCGCGGTAAACGAAGTTATCGGCCTGGTAGACGCTTCCGCGGTGGACGTGAGCAGCCCCGCCGGGGCTTCCGCCTTTAAAGCCGAAGTGGAACGGCTCATCAATACCGGCAAGCGGGGCGCCAAGGTTCAGGCCGGCGATGTGAAGAAGTACGATTACTTTACCGATGCCTTTAGAAGCTTTGACGCGGGCGGCCGGACGTACGACAACTTTACCCCCCGGGACCCTTCCGCCAGCATAAGGGGCAATGACGGGAACCCCCGGAATAACCTGCTGCACCGTTTTAAGGTCGTTACCTATGCGGAATTAAGCCGCCTTTTACAATCCGACGGGAATTACGTGATCTACTTCGGCACGTCCTGGTGCCCCTATTCCAACGAACTCATCCGCCATCTCGACCGCGCCCGGGAAGGTTTCAACGTGCCGGAGATTTATGTATTTGACGCAACCCTGGACGGAGCGGCCTTTGACGGCGCCCACCATGGGCTGAACATCAGAAATGTCGAACAGCTTCCCGCTTCATTTACCGACGGGATCTTGACCGGCAACGCCTCGACCGCGCCCTATACGGGGCTTTACGCCGGGATGCTCAGCTATTTCGGCGATTTCCGGGCGTATAGCTGGCTGTATAACGATATTAAAATCGGCGAAGGTTTTTATACCAAGATAGGCATTCCCGCGGTGTTTTTGTATAATAAAAACAACGTGGATGCCTATGGGCGGGAAAAACCCATCCTTGCGTTCCACGAAAACGTATATGTTTTCTCGTATCTTCTGACAAACGATACGAATCCGCAGGCCGTTGCCCTGGATACGCTGCTCGGTTCCCTCCTGGGGGACTACAATCTGGGGAAATTGACCTACCGGGTAAAAGATCGGAACTAACAAGGAGGAAAAGATGTTTAGCGCCGCAAGCGTATTCTGTGCCATTGGTATCTTAGGGTTGTTCGGCGGGATAATCTGGTTCCTGATGTTTTTGCGCAAAACGGAATTTGAGACCCTCAAGGGCGATAAAAAAATCCGGCTGAATTTTGGCTTGATACTCCTTGCGGCGCTCCTCTGCGGCGTCATTTTTGGCTATGTATTAAAACTCATCTGGAACGCCGGCATCGTGGATGCGGCGGTGGCCGTCAATTACAGCCTTGAATGGATAGATATTCTCCAATCGGTCTTTTTAAGCGCCCTGGAACTGCTGATAGTGCCCCTCGTGCTGGTGTCAATTATCCGTTCCTTGTTGAAGGCCGGTTCGGGAACGGAGGCATCAAGAAGCGCCGCAACCATTGTGGCCGTCCTTTTGGGGACCTGCGCCCTGGCGGCCTTGACCGGATACGGGATGGTACGGATCTTTGGCATCGGGGCCGCCGACTTTTCCTTTGCCCGGCCCACCGCCCTGACCCCCACCAGCGTTATCAGGACCATCAAAAGCATCGTACCCTCCAACATGTTTGGCGCCGTCAGCAGGAATTCCGTGCTGCCCGTGGTTTTTCTTGCCGCGCTTATCGGAGCCGCCGCATTGGCGGTGAAGAAGTCAAACGCGGAATACGGCGCCAAATTTGAAACGGCACTCGAAATTGCCTACGAACTGGTCGGTACGGTGGTGGATTTTGTCATTGCCTTTACCCCCTTTGGCATTTTAAGCCTGGTGACGGTTAACATCGCCGCCAACGATTGGACCCTCCTGGTTTCGCTGGGAAAATTTATCGGCGCTTTTTACGCCGGTTCCGTCATCGTCGCGGCCATACACGTCATCATCCTGTTCATTTTTAAGGTAAAGGCGATGGAGTATTTTAAGAAGTCAGGCAACGCCTTTCTGTTTGCCCTTTCATCCCTGAGCAGCATCGCCACCATGCCCCTTACCATAAAGGCTGAACGGGATCTGGGGGTAAACGATGGAACCGCGAACCTGGCGGCGTCCCTGGGGACCTGCATCGGACAAAACGCCTGCGCGGGCCTCTATCCGGCCATGCTGGCAACGATCATTGCCCTGATGACGCCGGGACAGCAGGATGTATGGACCCTCAGTTTTGCCGTGCAGCTGGTGCTCTTTACCGTCATCGGTTCCATTGGAGCGGCCGGCGTGGGAGGCGGCAATATTCAGGCTTCCCTGATGGTCGTTTCCATGATGGGCATGGATTTTTCACTGATAACGCTTTTCCTGGCGGTGGATTTTATCGTATCCCTGCCCCGGCCGCCCCTTAATGTCAGCGATTCCATTCTGGCCGGGCTGGTCACCCAAAAGCTGGAAGAAAAACGGAACGGCCGCCTTGCCCGCAAGCTCAAGGCCGCATAGCGCGGGGAAGCAATCGGGGATTGCGGAGAATCCCTCCTCATGCTACAATAAAAAATCTTGAAGACGAGGGGTATGGTATGCAGGAAGTGTATGATTTTCTCAAGAAAACGCAGACCTATTATTTGGCCACGGTAGAAGGGGATCAGCCCAGGGTCCGCCCTTTTGGGACGGTTGACCTCTTTGAGGGGAAACTCTATATCCAGACCGGAAAGGCAAAAAGCGTTTCAAAACAGATCGGCGCAAACCCGAAGATCGAAATTTGCGCCTTTGACGGCGATGCGTGGATCCGTATACAGGCCCTGGCCGAGGAGGACCCGCGGCGGGAACCCAAGGTCCACATGCTGGAGGCATACCCGGCCCTCAAAAACCGGTATTCGGCGGATGACGGCAATACCCAGGTGTTTTTCCTCAAGAATGCCGTGGCCACCATTTCGACCTTCACCGGCGATCCCAAGGTCATCAAATTCTAACGGGACCGCGGGGGCGCGGGGGCGGTATGGAGGCGGGGACCATGGGTAACCGGGGGCGGTATGGAGGCGGAGACCATGGGTAACAGCGGTATGGATATCAGCTTCTCTTCCCTCGGCGCGGCAGAGGAAGTTACCGGCTCAAAACACGTGGTCGAGGCCTATGGAAAAAACTACCTCATCGATTGCGGGGCCTTTCAGGGCAAGCGGGCCGAGGCGGACCGGAAAAACCGGAACCTCGGCATCCCGGTGGACCGTATCGACGGCGTCATCGTGACCCACGGCCACTACGACCACTGCGGCCTCTTGCCCCTGCTGACCAAGCAGGGCTATCAGGGAAATATCTATGCCACCCCGGCTACCCGGGATATCTCCAGCCTTATCATGATGGATTCGGCCAATATCCAGGCCCGGGATGCGGAGTATCTGCGGAAACAGTCCAAAAAACAGGGCGAAAAATTTGACTGGAGGCCCCTGTACGACGAGAGAGACGCCATCCGGGCCGCCGGCCAGATCCTGGGCCTTTCCTATCACCGGCCCCTCTTCCTGGAAGACGGGGTGAAGCTGGAATTCTACGATGCCGGCCACATCCTCGGTTCGGCGATGGCCTTCCTCACCATTACCCGGGAGGGCAAAACCACCAGGATCCTCTGCAGCGGCGACCTGGGCCGGAAAGACAAGCCCATCATCCGGGACCCCGAGCGGCCCCCCGCGGCGGACTATATCGTTCTGGAAAGCACCTACGGCGACCGGCGGCACGATACCGCCGACAACGCCATGGCCCGCCTCGCCGAGATTGCCCGGCAGACGGTCAAAACCAAGGGCAGGATCCTCATCCCCGCCTTTGCCATTGAACGGACCCAGGAGCTGGTGTACTACTTTCACCTCCTGGTCGACGAGGGGGTCATCCCGGAGATCCCGATCTACGTGGATTCCCCCATGGCGACCAACGCCACCACGATCTTCCAGGTTCACCCGGAATGTTACGACGAGGATATCCACGAGGCCTTCATCAAACACCACAAAAACCCCTTCGGCTTCAACAGCCTCCATTTTACCACCGGCGTGGAGGAGTCCAAGGCCCTGAACAAGCATCCCGGTCCGCTGATCATCATCTCCGCCGACGGGATGTGCGAGGCCGGCCGGATCCAGCACCACCTGATCAACAGCATCGGCGACCCGAATACCACCATCCTCATCGTGGGGTATATGGCCGAAAACACCCTGGGCCGCCGGCTCCGCAACAAGAACAGCGAGGTCAAGATCCATAACCAATGGTTCAAACGCCGGGCCCGGGTGGAGGAGCTCAACGCCTTCAGCGCCCACGCGGATTATGTGGAGGCCGTGGAATGGCTCGACTCCCTGGACACCTCTCATCTCAAGCGCATCCTCCTGGTCCACGGGGAACCCAAGGCCCAGGCCGCCTTTAAGCGCTACCTCGCCGAAAAGGGTTACTCCAACACGGAGATAATTCAATACGGAAAAACCTACGGCCTCGGGTAAGGATGAAGCATGGGCTATCTTTCGGGATTTCACGCCATTGAAGAACGCCTCCGGGCAGGAGGGAGCCGGGGCCCCCTCCTGGTGGCCAAAATCGGCCCCCGGGCCCGGGAACTGGTAGCCCTGGCCACGGAGCACCGGATTCCCATACACCGGGTCGGCACCCACGAATTGGACCGCATCGCGTCGGATCACCGGGGTATCGTGCTTCAGGTGGAAGATCTCCCGGGAAAGGGGGACCTCAGCCTGGAAGGGTTTATCGCGGGCCTCGGGGATCGGAAAGATGCCCTGGTGGCGGTGCTGGACGAGATCACCGACCCCCACAACTACGGGGCCATCCTCCGGTCCTGCGATCAGTTCGCCGTGGACCTGGTGCTCACCCGGCGCCGCCGCATCGCCAAACACGCGGAGGTCATCGCCCGCACCTCCGCCGGGGCGGTCTCCTGGGTGTCCGCCGTGGAAACGCCCAACCTCAGCCGGGCCCTCCGGGACTTAAAGGATGCGGGCTTCTGGATCTACGGCGCCGACATGGCCGGTGAACCGGTCTACACCAAGGACCTCACCGGCCGGCTGGCCTTCATCCTCGGGGGGGAGGGCGGGGGCATCTCCCGGCTCCTCCGGGACGCCTGCGACGGCTTCGTGTCCATCCCCGCCAAAGGCCGCCTGGACTCCCTCAACGTATCGGTCGCCGCGGGGGTGATCTTCTACGAGGCCCTCCGCCAAAGGGCCCGCTGAGGATACCCCGCCTGGTCCTCCCGGCCCGTGCCGGCATTTCCGGCGAGGGTATCCTCGCTTTTGCCGATTTTAGCCTGGTCCATGGCCGCCGGCGGGATACCGTAGCGGGTCGGAATGAGGAGCGGAAAAAGACACCTGTTCGATGATAATGAGGCCGGTTTCCCCGGCCATTTCCATGCGTTTATCCCGCGGACACGTTTTTTTCGTCTTGATTAAGCGTATGATATATGCGATAATATGCCAACGGAGGGTCTATGACAATACAGAAAGCACTTGATCCCGATACGAACCAATTGACTTTGACCTTGGAGGGGAGGCTTGATACCACCACCGCGCCGGAATTGGAAAAAGAACTGAAAGCGTCCCTTGGAGGGGTCGATTCCTTGATTTTTGATTTTATGGATTTGGTATACCTGTCCAGCGCCGGTATCCGGGTCATTATTATGGCGCAGAAGCTCATGAAGCCGCCCAAGGAAATGGCGATCCGTAACGTCAATGATATTGTCTATGAGGTCTTTGAGATGACCGGCCTTACGGATGTCATAAAGATTTCCATTCTTACCGTATGAAGATCCTTCCGGCACGGGAGGCCCGCCGGCTGTCCTGACAGGTCGGCTCGAGGCGGGGACCCGCCCGGAGGCAGGTCCCCCTTTGGGTTTACGCGGACTGCTGAAGGGCGGCGGTGGCGATTTTACGCTGGAGCATCAGCATCGTTATATCGTCGGCCTGTTCGGCGTTGCCGGCGAACGCTTTGACTTCGTCAAGCATGGCGGCGATATAGTTCTGGATGGGAAGCTGTTTCACCGAATCGGCGTTCAGGGCATCCAGCATACGGTTGTTGCCGAAGAGTTCTTCCTGTTCATTTAAGGCTTCGGTCACCCCGTCGGTATACATAAAGACGATATCGTCTTTATCCAGGGTGATTTCCATTACCTTGAATTTCATATCCTCCATGCAGGCCAGCATGAGCCCCGCCTTGACGTTCAACCAGATGAAATCTCCGTTCCCCTGCCGGACCACCGGGGGATTATGCCCCGCGTTGACATACTTGAACTGGCCGCTGCTGATATTCAGGATGCCCATAAAGGCGGTCACAAACATATTTGACCGGGCTTCGTTGTTTTCGCAGAGCTGGTTGTTGACGGTATAGAAGACCTCGTCCAGGGGCTTGCCCATCTGGGCGTTGTTTTTTAGCAGGGTTTTTGCGATGACCATGAACAAGGCCGCGGGCACCCCCTTGCCGGAGACGTCGGCGACGATCACCGCCAGATTGTCCTCGTCTATCATAAAAAAGTCGTAGAAGTCCCCCCCCACCTCTTTGGCGGGGTGCATGACCGCGTAAATATCGAATTCCTCCCGGTCCGGGAAGGGCGGAAAGATGCTGGGGAGCATACTGGCCTGAATCGCGGTCGCCACGTTCAGTTCCGCGCCGATCCGCTCTTTTTCCCCGGTGATCTGCTTGATATCGGCGATCATCTTGTTGAAGGTGTCCGCCAGCATCTCGATCTCGTCCCCGGTTTTTACCTCCAACCGGTGGTTTAAGTCGCCGGCGCTGATGATGCGGGCCCCATTACTCAGGGAGAGGATGGGCGCCGTCAGACCGTTTGACAGCCGTATTGCCAGGAAAATCGTTACCAGCGCCGCCACGGCGATGACGATCACCACGCACAGGACAATAAAGAGGATATTTTTGTCAATGCCGGCCCGTGTTTCTCTGGTAAGGGTCAGGATTTCCTCCTGGATGAGCTTCGCCGGGGCGATGATCTCGTCAATCGCCGCCACCACCCCCAGGCTCCATTCAATCGAATTCAGGGGATGGTAGGCGACATACACGTCCTGCCCGTCCAGTTCCAATTCCGTAAGGCCGCTTCCCCGGTTTACCATGCGC
>JAITRV010000318.1 GCA_031288215.1 Spirochaetaceae bacterium
GGATACTCCCGCCGGAAAAACCGGCACGGGCCGGCATGGGGGGGAGAAAAAGGCGTAAGGGGGTGTCCGGGGAAAAAACATAGGGAGGGGCCACCGGAGGGAACCTATGTTTTTTCCCCGGACAGGCCCCCCCGATTCATCCCCCCCCATGCCGGCCCGTGCCGGGAGGATCAGCCGGGTATCCCCCGGCCTGTGCCGGGGCTTGCCTAGAGGGGTTGGTTTTAGTATCTTTATTACAGATTTTTACGATAACAACCAACCACACCATAAAAAAGGAGCCCATGGACAATGGCACAACATCAATTTCAGACTGAGGTGAGCAGGCTGCTCCATCTCATCATTCACTCCCTCTATTCCAACCGGGAGATCTTTCTCCGGGAGCTTATCTCCAATGCCTCGGACGCCCTGGACAAGCTCAAGTACCTCACCGTAGCGGAGGAAGCCTACAAATCTATCGTTTTTGAGCCCCGGATCGATATTTCTTTTGATAAGGAGGCCAAAACCATCACCGTGGCGGATAACGGAATCGGCATGAACGAGGCGGACCTGATCGATTCCCTGGGGACCATCGCCCGGTCCGGGACCCGGGCCTTCCTGGAAAAACTCGCCGAGGACGCGAAGAAGGATTCCAACCTCATCGGCCAATTCGGGGTAGGTTTCTATTCGGCCTTTATGGCGGCGGAGCGGATCGAGGTGATAAGCCGCAAGGCCGCCGAGGAGGCCGCCTGGAAGTGGTCCAGCGACGGCAAGGAGCGCTACGACATCGAAGCGGCCTCCCGGGAAACCCAGGGGACCACGGTGATCCTCCGCCTCACCGACGAGGGCGTCCAATACGCCAACCGCTGGTCCATCGAAGATATCGTCAAGCGTTACTCCAACCATGTGGCCTTCCCCATCTACCTCACCTACGACGAAAAAGAATACGACGATTCCGGCAAGGAGAAGGGGTCCGCCACCAAGACCGACCGGATCAACGCGGGGACGGCCCTCTGGCGGCGGCCCAAGTCGGAACTCACCGATGAGGATTACCGGGAGTTCTACCGGGGCCTCGCCTCCCCCTTGAGCCGGGACACCGAGGAAAGCCTTTTCCATGTCCATACCAAGGCGGAGGGAAGTTTGGAATACATCACCCTCTTCTATGTGCCCCGGAAGGCCCCCTTTGATATGTACCATATGGATTACAAAGCGGGGGTGAAGCTCTACGTCAAGCGGGTCTTTATCACCGACGACGACAAGGAACTGATGCCCATCTGGCTCCGTTTCGTCCGGGGGATCATCGACTCCGAGGACCTCCCCCTGAACGTGAGCCGGGAGATCCTCCAGCAGAACAAGATCCTTCTCAACATCAGGAACGCCTCGGTGAAGAAGCTCCTTTCGGAATTCAAGGCCCTGGCGGACAACGCGGCCTCGGGAGGCGAAGAAGCCAAGGAAAAGTGGGAAACCTTTATCAGAGAGTACAACCGCCCCCTCAAGGAGGGGCTCTACCAGGATTTCGCCAACCGGGAAAGCATTCAGGAACTGGTGCGTTTCAAAAGTTCCACCCAGGAGGGCTGGACGAGCCTCTCGGACTATGTTGACCGGATGAAGGGCGATCAGAAGTACATTTACTACGTTACCGGGGGGAACGAGCAAACCCTCCGGGCCTCCCCCCTGTTGGAAGCCTACCGTGCCCGGGACATCGAGGTCCTCATCATGGATGACGAGATCGACGAGCTTGTCATCCCCTCCCTGGGACGGTACCGGGACAAGGAACTCAAGGCGGTGAACCGGGCCGGGGCGGACGAGGAACTGGGGAAGGCCGAGGACAAGGCCGCGGAGCAGGAAATCCGCCCGGTGATTGAAAAGATCAAGAAGGCCCTGGGGGACCGGGTCAAAGATGTCAAGCTCTCCCGGCGGCTCCAGGACTCCCCTTCCTGCATCGTGGCGGACGAGAACGACCCTTCCATCCAGATGGCCCAGATGCTCAAGGCCCTGGGCCAGGCCGAGATGCCCGAGATCAAGCCCATCCTGGAAGTCAACGGGGAACATCCCATCGTGGCGTCCCTCAAGGAAACCGGGGATGAGGGGCGGATCGCCGACGTGGCGGGGGTGCTCCTGGATCAGGCCCTGCTGGTTGAAGGGGCCAAGCTCAAAGACCCCGGGGACTTCGTCCGCCGCCTCAACCGCCTCCTCGCCGTGCCTCCCCGTGCATAAAGGGGGGTCCGGGGGGCCCCCGGCCCCCCGGTGGGGGTTTGGGGGTAAAACCCCCATTGTCCCCCTGTTCCTCCTGCTCTGTGCGGCGGGCCTCCTCCTCGGCCTCTTCGCCCTGGCGGCCCTCCTCCCCTACCCGGAACTCACGGCCTTCCGGGCCCGGTCCTACAGCCTGGTCCTCCGGGACCGGCAGGGCCTGGTGCTCCGGGTCTTCCCCGCCGAAGACGGCTTCCACCGGGAATGGGCGGATCTGGGGGAAATCCCCCCGTCCGTGGTGCGGATCTTCCTGCGGGCCGAGGACCGGCGCTTCTACTTCCACGGCGGGGTGGACCTCCTGGCGGTGCTGGGCAGCGCCCTGCGGAACCTCCGGGCGGGACGGGTGGTCTCCGGGGCCTCCACCATCACCATGCAGCTCGCCCGGCTGATCCGCCCCCATCCCCCGACCCTCCGGGGCAAGATCGCCGAGGCCGCCGACGCCCTGCGGCTGGAGGCGAGACTCTCCAAGGCCGAGATCCTGGAACTCTGGATCAACAACATCCCCTTCGGAAGCAACATCGAGGGGCTTTCCGCCATGGGCCGCGCCCGTTTCGGCAGGAGCGCGGCGGCCCTGGACGAAAGCCGCGCGGCCCTCCTGGCGGTGGTCCCCCGGCGGCCCGGCCGCTACGATCCGGCCCGTAACCCCGGCGAGGCGGTGGCGGCGGCCCTGGCCCTGTCGGTCCGCTGCGGCCTGGTCCCGGACGAGGCCGCCCTCCGGGCCGCCGCCGCCGAAGCCGCCGCTCCCGCCGGATCGGACCGGGCCCCCTTCTTCGCCCCCCACTTTACCGGCCGGGCCGCCGCCGCCTTCAAAGCCGCCGCCCCGGGTACCGCCGCCGGCGCTGTTCCGGGCCGCCTCCCCCGGACCACCCTGGACCTGGAACTGCAAACCTACGGGGAGGAACTCCTCCGGCGATCCCTGGCGGAACTGGGGGATAACCGGGTGACCAACGGGGCGATCCTGGCCATAGAAAACGATACCGGCGCGGTCCGGCTCTACGCGGGGTCCGCCTCCTGGTTCGACGACGCCGTCTCCGGGAAGATCGACGGCGTCCGCATCCGCAACCAGAGCGGCTCCTGCCTCAAACCCTTCCTCTACGCCCTGGCCCTGGACTCGGGCTTCACCCCCGCGGAGATCCTGCCGGACCTTCCCACGGTCTTCGGGGGCCCGGAGGCCTATATCCCCTCCAACTTCAACCGCCGTTTCAACGGGCCGGTACGCCTCCGGGTGGCCCTGGCCTCCTCCCTGAACATCCCCGCGGTGTATACCCTGGAACGGCTGGGGGTGGAGGCCTTTGAGGACTACCTGGTCTCCCTGGGCTTCGATTCCATCGCCGATACCCGCTTTTCCCACGGAACCGGCCTGGCCCTGGGCAACGGCGAGGTGAGCCTGGAAGAACTGGTCCGGGCCTTCTCCGCCTTTCCCCGGGGAGGGCTGCTCCCCTCCCTCCGCTGGTGGGAGGCTGGGGACGACGAAGGGGAGGCCCGGCGGGTCATGTCCCCCTATGCCGCCTGGGTAATCGCCGACATCCTTTCGGACCGCGCAAGCCGCTTCACCGGGTTCGGCCCGGCCCCGGCCCTGGCGACGGACTTCCCCGCGATGTTCAAGACCGGCACCGCCAACCAGTTCCAGCATATCTGGGCCCTGGGGGCCTCCCGGCGCTTTACCCTGGGGGTCTGGATGGGCAATTTTTCCGGAGAAACCGTGATAGGCCGCACGGGAAGCTCCATCCCCGCGCGGATCGCCGCGGAACTCCTCCGGGTCCTGGAAGGGCCGGAGGACCCGGCTTTGCCGGATCGCCGGGGGAACGGGGCCGGCGGCCCCTCCGGCCCCCTGGGAGGCCCTCCCCCGGAAACCGCCGAAGGGGTCCTGATCTGCGCCCTCTCCGGCATGGCCGCGGGGCCGGACTGCGGGGGAGTCCTCCGGGAATGGCTCCCCCGGAACCGCCGGAGCGGCCCCTGTACCTGGCACCATCCCGGCGGCCTGGCCTATCCGCCGGAGTACCAGGCCTGGCTGGAGGAGCGCTTCCGCTGGGGCCGGGGGGCCGCCGGCCCTTCCTTTGCCGATGCCGCCGGAAGCATCCGGCTCCCCGTTTCCGGCTCGGTCTACTACCTGGACCCCGCCCTCCCCCCGGAGGCCCAGGCCTTGCGGCTCGAAACCGCGGGCTTTGCCCCGGAGGCGGCGGTCTCCCTCGACGGCATCCTCCAGGGGGTCCTGAATTCCGCGGGGGTCTACGCCCTGCCCCTGTTCCGGGGCCGGCACCGGGTAACGGTGGAGGACGAGACCGGGGCCGCCGCATGGACGGACTTCGAGGTCCGGTAGCTCTCTTTTTTATTTTTTCTCACAGATGTCTTCTTGTATTTCTTAAAAAAGTATAGTATCTTTTCTTAAAGGGTAATATTAGAATTTATTAAATACCTATATTATCATTTATAACATTACTTGTTATATTTGCAAAATGGGGGTCGGGATGGAATCGATAGAACGGCACATAAGCGCCTTAGTAGCCGGCGATTTGCGGGATATCGAGGCGGTTTTTATAAACGGCCCGCGCCAGGCGGGAAAAAGTACCTTTGCGGAGGCTTTCGGCAGGGGCTACCGGCATACCTTTTATGCCAATTATGACGATATTAACCTGCGGGCGGCGGAAATTGCCGCTCCGGGGCAGACCTTCGCGGATATTGAGGAGGGCCTGGTGGTATTGGACGAGATTCAGTATGTCCCCGAGACCTTCCTGGCCCTTAAAGTAAAAATCGACCAGTGCCGGCGGAAAAAACAGCGGCTCAAATTCCTCCTCACCGGATCGGCGGATATTATGCTCCTCCCCCGGCTTTCCGAGGCCCTGGTGGGCCGGATGTATGTCCGAACCCTCTATCCCTTTTCCGCCGCCGAGATTCTGGGGGAGCGCGGCGGGTTTCTTGCGGGGCTGTTCGCGGGGCCCCCTGATCCGGCCCGGCACTTCTCCCGGACGGCGGTCTCCAGGATCATCCCCCGGGCGACCTTCCCCCAGCTTGCCCTGGAAGTGGAGGACAAGGCCCCCTGGTGCCGGAACTACCTCTCCACCCTCCTGGAACGGGACGTGCGGCGGCTCTCGGATATTGACCGGATTGAAATCATGCCCCGGATGCTGTCCCTCCTGGCCAACCGGGTGGGGGGGCTCCTGAACGACGCGGACCTGGCGCTGGCCGTCAAGGCTTCCCAGCCGACGGTTAAACGCTACCGTATCCTCCTGAACGGGGTGTTTTTAACCTTCCTCCTGCCCCCCTGGTTCAAGAATCTGGAAAAACGGCTGGTAAAATCCCCCAAGGTGTATTTTACCGATACGGCCCTGCTCTGCCATATCCTGGGCTTCCTCCCCGAGGAGATTGAGGCCAAGCGGCCGGACCTCTACGGCTTCATCCTGGAGAATTTTGTCGCCTCGGAACTTTCCAAGCAGCTCGCCCTGATGAACGACGGCAAGCTCTACCATTTCAGAACCGGCGATCAAAAGGAGATCGATTTTGTGATCGAAAAGCGGGACGGCAGCCTGCTGGCCCTGGAAGTCAAGGCCTCCACTGCCGTAAGCCCCGAGGACTTCAAACATATCCGCTTCCTCAGTCAGACGCTGCCCCAGGACTTTATCCGGGGAATTGTCCTCTACCAGGGGGATCGGGTGATACGCTTTGACCGGAACCTCTTTGCCGTCCCCCTCTCGGCCCTCTGGGAATGAGCCCGGCGCTCCGCGTCCTCCCCGGTATCCCTGGGGACCGCTCAATTACCTCGTTGTTCTTTTCCCTCAGGGCTGATCCATGGGGCAGCTCCTTGAACCAAGGATAGAGGAAAGGCCGGCTCCAATCAAGCCGTGGACCGCCGCTGTACCGCCGCCCCTCCGAATTTGGTGCCAGGCAGTAAATTTGGAGGGAGGAGTGAGGAGCGGAAAAAGATGGGCGGCAGAAAAAACTTTTCTGCCGCCCATGAGGAGGAGGAAGCGGAAACTGGTTCCGGAGGCTTGTCACCGCCCGCTGTACCCGCGAGACAGCGGAGCGACGCTTTTTTTAACTGGAGGAAACAGGTGAAACCGAAGATTTACCTGCCCGCTCCCGTTTTTTAACTTATTAATCTTATGTTCATACTAGGAATATAATGCGCTTTTCAAAGAATGTCAAGCGAAATTTTAGAATTTTTTCAAGATTTTCGAAAGAATTTCAAAAAAAGGGCGGGCGGCGTCCGGAAGGCCAAAATCCCCCGGGAATACCTTTTCCTTTATCGCAATGCCTGATATGCTGAAGCGGTTGAGGGACCCTCACGCATCCGGAGGTACGAAATGAAGATAGGTATTGACACCTTCGCT
>JAITRV010000040.1 GCA_031288215.1 Spirochaetaceae bacterium
GTGGCGGATATTGACTGGATGGGGGGGAAGAAAGACTGGGAAGACCTGAAGACTATTATCCGGTACCGGTGCTGGCGGACGGTGAATGGGGAGCAGACGGTGAGTGACCGGTACTATATCAGCAATGCGGATATGGATGCGCAAGAATGTTGTCGGTATCTGCGGGGTCATTGGTCGATAGAGAATCAGTTACATTGGCGTCTTGACGTGGTATTCCGGGAAGATGCGGCCCGGGTGACCCGGGACCATGCGCCTGAGAACCTCAACATACTGAGGAAGATGGCCCTGAGCTTGTTGAGGGCAGCGCTGGCCCCCTGGGGGATAAGCGCTTATCCCAAAGCCGGGAGGGCATAGGCCAGGGCCCGGTACCCCCGCCGTTTCAGGTCCCCCAGCCGGGTAAACCCCGGGGGCTTTACCCGGTCGAAGTCCGCTGCCTGCAGGGCGGGAAGGGATACGAGGAGGATGCCCCCGGCAATGAGCAGCCTCCGTACCGCCGCCCACGAGGCGGCGGCCCTCCAGGCGCCGGGGACGATCTCCGGAAAGGCCGCAATCAGGCCGAAGGGCCCGCCCCCGGCTGCTGCCAGGAGAGCCTCCTCCAGGGCCAGGTCCGTTGCGGGGACGATCCGCGGCTCCTTCCCGCCGTTCCCCAGAAAATTGTGCCGGGAAGCTCCCAGGGCGAGGATGTTCCTGCCGGAAAAGACCCAGGGGCGGTCCTCCTCCAGGAGCGGCCGGGCTTGCGCGGCAAGCCGGGCATGCTGCGCAAGCCGGGCATGCTGCGCAAGCCACACCGGGAAGTGGCCCTGGTCCGGCTCGTGGACCAGCAGGGGCGGGCGGCCCTCCAGGGAAAGGATCCGATCCCGGAGCCGCAGGCGGCTTGCCAGGGCCGCCGCGGTCATAACGGCAATGGAGGGATGGTCAAAATCAGCGGCCCCCTGGACGGCGTCCAGGGAATAGGAGAGGCCCTCCAGGGTATAGTCGCCCCGGCCCCTCACATAGGCGGGGTATTCCGCCAGGAGATCCGCCTCCGCCGCGATGGGGCCGGCGGCCGAAGGCGGCGGGGCTTCCGCCGGGGCGCCGTAGGCAAGGACCGAATGACCCGCTGTCTCCTCCTCAAGGAGGAGGGGGCAGCACGCCTCGGCAATCCAGGATCGCAGCCGCTCCGCCAGGGGCTTTACCGCCACCAGGAGGACCCGGCCGCCCCGCGTGAGCAGGGAGGCCCCCCGGCCCACAAAGTCCCGGAGTACCGGCAGCCCCGCCTTGGCGGGGATGTTGGAGAGGATCAGATCCCACCGCGCCTGCGGGGGGCCGGCCAGGAGGGGTTCCGTGCGGGGCTCCAGAACGGAAGGGGGAATTTGGTTTTTTCGGGCGTTTTCCCCGGTAAAGCGCCGGGCCAGTTCGTCCCGGTCCTGGGCGCGCAGGCGCAGGTCCCGCACCGCCAGCTCTTGGAGGGCCCCGGCCGCGCAGATCCCGAGGACCCCCACCCCGGAGCCGGCATCGAGGACGGCCGACGGCAAGGGCCGCCCCTCGCGGATATCCTCGTCCCAAAGCCGGGAGAGGACCTTGAGGAGCAGCCGGCTTCCCCGGTCGATGTCCGCGGAACTGAAAAGTCCGTGGGAAAGGGTAAAGCCGTACTCCCTCCCCCGAAATTTGAAGGAAACCTCCCGGGAGCCATAGGCTTCCACCCCGGGAGCGGCCGGCGGGGCGTTAGGAATTAAAACGCTCCACGTATTCGTTGGTTTCGGTGTTGACCAGGATCTTTTCGCCTTGTTTGATGAAAAGGGGTACCCTCACGGTAAGCCCCGTCTCGGTCACAATGGGCTTGGTAGCTCCGGAAACCGTATCCCCCTTCACGTAGTTTTCGCTCTCCGCCACGGTAAAAACCACCTTGTAGGGGATCTTGATGTCGATGACCTTCCCCTCCCACAGGGTCAGTTCATAGGAATCCCCATCCTTGAGGTAGTATTTCTTATCTTCCATTTCGCTGATGGGCACCTCGTACTGATCATAGCTCTCGCTGTCCATAAAGTGATAATTGTCCTGGTCCGCATATTGGTATTGACAAATAACGATATCCACCTGCGCGTCTTCAACTTCCTGCTGGGTAGGAACGGTCATGGTCAAAACCGAACCGTCCTTGATGCTCTTCATCTTTATCCGGGCTATGGCGGTTCCCTTTCCGGGGTTATGAAATTCCCGCTCCACCACAATAGGGTTGACCCTTCTGGAGTAAACAGGTCCCCTTTACAATATCTCCGCCTCGTATCATGTATTCCTCACTTATCGATTCTCATCTATAAAACAAAATAAATAATAAATAAAAGCATAACCGATTTGCCGGCTCTCGTCTATGACCCCCGAAAGGGCCTTCCTTGCGGGTAATGCAGCGCGGGTAATGCAACGCGGGTGCAGCCCGTTTCCGCGGCGGGCCCTTGACATAACGCCCCAAAAAAGGGAAGGTATTATAAACGGCATTGACGGAGACGAGTAAACGGTATACCGGATCGGGGAGGGCAATCGGATTCTTCCCCAAGAGAGGCGAGCCCGAGGCTGCAAGCTGGCCGGTCGCGGTACCGTCGAAAACCCCTCCCGAGCCGCCCCGGGGAACGGAGGGCGCCTCCCTTTATCCGGGGCCGGTGGGAAGTCCTGAGACTTTTCCCTGCCCCCGTGAGCGGCGAAGAGGGCGCTTTCCGTCGTGGAAATGCGAACCGGGGTGGCACCGCGGGAAATTCCCGTCCCCAGACATTTTATCATGGAGGCACCCATGTCCAGCCAAAGAGAAGCCCCCCATAACGGAAAAGAACGGGGGGAAATTCCCGCCGAAACCCCTAAACTCGCTCTTGTCCGCCATTCGGTGAGCCATGTCATGGCCCAGGCGGTAACGCGGCTTTTCCCGGGAACCAAGGTCGCCATCGGCCCCTCGGTGGAACACGGATTTTACTACGACTTTCAACTGCCCCGGCCCATTACCGCTGAGGATCTCCCGGCGATTGAGGCGGAGATGAAAGGGATCATCGACTCCCGGCAGGATTTTGTCCGCCTGGAACTGAGCCGGGAGGAGGCAAAGCGGCGCTTCGCCGGCGAGCCCTTCAAGGCGGAACTCATCGACGATTTGCCGGAGGATGCGGTGATTTCGGTTTACGAAAACCAGGATGCCGAAGGCAAGACCCTCTGGGCGGATCTCTGCCGGGGGCCCCACGTGCGGAACACCCGGGAAATCAATTCCGCGGCCTTTAAGCTCATGAACATCGCCGGGGCTTACTGGCGGGGGGACGAGAAGCGGCCCATGCTCACCCGGATCTACGGCACCGCCTGGGAGACCCCCAAGGACCTCAAGGCCTATGTGGCCTTCCTGGAGGAGGTAGAAAAACGGGATCACCGCCGCCTGGGGAAGGACCTGGACCTCTACTCGGTCCACGAGGAAGCCGGGGCGGGGCTCATCTACTGGCACCCCAACGGCGGCCGGATGCGGGTGGCCGTCGAAAATTTCTGGCGTACCGAACATTACCGCAACGGCTACGAGATCCTCTACACCCCCCATATCGGCAAGTCCTGGCTCTGGGAAACCTCAGGCCACCTGGGATTTTATAAAGGCAATATGTATTCCCCCATGGAAATAGACAACCAGGACTACATCATCAAGCCCATGAACTGCCCCTTCCACATCATGATCTACAAGAACAAGGGGCGCAGCTACCGGGACCTGCCCCTGCGCTGGGCGGAACTGGGTACGGTCTACCGCTACGAGCGTAGCGGGGTCCTCCACGGGCTGCTGCGGGTCCGGGGCTTTACCCAGGACGATGCCCACATCTTCTGCACCCCCGAACAGATCGAGGACGAGATTCGGGAGGTACTGCGGTTCAGCCTGTGGATCTGGCAGGTCTTCGGCTTCAAGGACATCAAAGCATACCTGGCCACCAAGCCCGAGGAGTCCGTGGGGGAACCGCGGCTCTGGGACCAGGCCCTGGAATCCCTGCGCAAGGCGGTGGCCGCCGAAGGGCTCCCCTACGAGCTGGACGAGGGAGGCGGGGCCTTCTACGGCCCCAAGATCGACCTCAAGATCAAGGACGCCCTGGGCAGGGAATGGCAGATGACCACCATCCAGTTCGACTTTAACGAACCGGAACGCTTCGATATGACCTACGTGGATGCCGATGGCCAGCATAAGCGGCCCTACATGGTCCACCGGGCCCTGCTGGGCTCCCTGGAACGCTTCTTCGGGGTCCTCATCGAGCACTTCGGCGGGGCCTTCCCCGTGTGGATAGCGCCGGAACAGGCGGCGGTGATCCCCGTGGCGGAGGGCTTCAACGACTACGCCCACAGGGTGGCGGCGGAACTCAGGGCCGCTTCCCGCCAACGCGGGTACGACCTCCGGGTTACGACGGAACTGGACGACAGCCGGCTCAACGCCAAGATCCGCGCCTGTCAGAACCGGAAGATCCCCTACATGCTGGTGGTGGGCCAGCGGGAAGCCGAGGAGGGAACGGTCTCCATCCGCCTGCGGGACGGCCGGCAGCTTCCGGCCATGAAAATTGAGGAATTCGCCGATTATGCGGTAAAAAAGGCGGAAAGCCGGGACCTGGAACTGTAGGCAGGGGGATACCCCGCTGCCTGATCCTCAGAGAAATGAAAGGAGGGCGAACGTGACATGGTTATATACATTCTTAAACGGGTTTTTTTATCCCTGATTACGATTCTTTTTGTTATCTGTTTGACCTATATCCTGATGAATACCGTCCCCGGAGGGCCCTTCCTGGGGGAAAAGGCGATTTCGCCCAGGGTTTTGGCGGAGTTGGAAGCCAAATACGGCCTGGATAAGCCCCTGCCGGTACAGATGCGGAACTACATCCGATCCCTCCTCAAGGGGGATATGGGGGTGTCCCTGAAGATGCAGAAAAACCGGCCCGTGGCCACCATCATCGGGGAGATGTTCCCGGTTTCCGCCCTGGTGGGGGCCATCGCCCTGGTCTGGGCGCTTATCGTGGGGGTGGCCCTGGGGTGCCTGGCGGCCTATACCCGGGGGCGCTGGCAGGACAGCATCCTCCAGATTATCACTACCGCGGGGATCGCCTTCCCCAGCTTTGTGTCCGCCACGGTACTTTTGGTCTGTTTTGCCGGCGGGGTGTGGAAGATCTTTCCCACCACGGGCCTTGGCCGGGGGGCCGTGAGCTATGTGCTCCCCTGCTTCACCCTGGGGCTTACCCCCATGTGTTCCATTGCCCGGTACACCCGTTCCTCCATGCTGGAGGTCCTGGGAAAGGAGTACATCAAAACCGTCCGGGCCTACGGGCTCCCGGTTCAGGCGCTGATCTTCAAGCACGCCCTGAGGAACGCCCTCATCCCGGTGGTTACCTACCTGGGGCCCATCACCGCCGCCATACTGACCGG
>JAITRV010000141.1 GCA_031288215.1 Spirochaetaceae bacterium
TAAGAAAAACAATTCTATTTTGTTTTTATATTTCACATACAGCGCCCCCCAGAAAATTATATTAAAAAAGCAGACGCTGTATGCGATAATCCACATGAGGATGTTCACGATATCCACAAAAATCTCCCCTGGCCCCTACATGATCTGCTCGTCAATGGGCTTACCCGAGGGTACCATGGGGAGGACCTTCTCGTCTTTATCGATGATCACGTCGATGAGGGCGGCCCTGCCGGCGGCCAGGTCCTCCGCGGCCCTGCCCAGGGCGGCGCTGAAGCCCCGGCGATCCCCGGCGCGGTAGCCCCGGACGCCGTAGGCATCCGCCAGTTTCACAAAGTCCGGGAAGGGGCCCAGGTCCGATTCGGAGTAGCGGCCCTGGTAAAAGAAGCTCTGCCACTGCCGTACCATCCCCAGCGTAGAGTTGTTGAACACGATGATAAGGACGGCCAGGCCGCAGCCGCTCAGGGTTCCCATTTCGGCGCAGTTCATCCTAAAGCAGCCGTCCCCGGTAAACAGGACCACGGGCCGCCGGGGGTTCCCAACCTTGGCCCCCAGTGCCGCCCCCAGGCCGTAGCCCATGGTCCCCAGGCCCCCGCTGGTTAAAAACGAGCGGGGCCGGTAGGCGGGGTAGAACTGGGCGACCCACATCTGGTGCTGTCCCACGTCGGTGACGACGATGGCGTCGTGGCCCAAGAGCCGGGCGGTCTCCTCGATGATGAAGCGGGGGTGGAGCCGCTGGCGGCCCGCGGCCTCCCTGGTGTGAGTCTGGGGGACGTGAGTCTTCCAGCGTTCAATCTCCCCGTTCCAGTCGGTGGCAAGGCGGGGGGGGAGTTTTTCGAGGAGCCGGGCCAGGGTTTCCCTAAGGTCCCCCACCACGCCGGCCTGGACGGGAACGTTCTTGTTGACCTCCGCGGGGTCGATGTCGAAGTGGAGGACCCGGGCGGTCTTGGCGAACATGTCCGTCCGGCTGGTGACCCGGTCGGAAAAACGGGCGCCGATGGCGACCAGGAGGTCGGCCTTCTGGGCGGCCTTGTTGGAGGCCACGGTGCCGTGCATGCCGATAAGGCCGGTGCAGAGCCGGTGGTCCTGGGGGAAGCCGCCGATGCCCATAAGGCTTAAGGCCACCGGGGCGTTGAGCCGTTCCGCCAGGACGGCCAGTTCGCCGGAGGCCCCGGAGATGATCACCCCGCCGCCGGCGTAGAGGACCGGCCGCTTGGCCGCCATGAGCAGGGCCGCCGCCCGCTCTATGTCCTCCGCGCTAAAGGTGGCCCGCCGGCTCCGCTCCGCAAGCCGCCGGGACCGGGCGGCCAGCGCGCCCGCCACACTGCCCGCGCCACCCGCGCCGTCTGTGTCCGCGCTGTCAAGGGGAACCCACTCGGCGCTCAGGGCGGTAATATCCTTGGGGATGTCGATAAGCACCGGCCCGGGGCGGCCCGAGGCGGCAACCACAAAGGCCTCCCGGATCAGCTCGGCCAGGTCCTCCACCTTCTTCACGATCCAGTTGTGCTTGACGATGGGCATGGAGATCCCCGCGATGTCCACCTCCTGGAAGCTGTCCTTGCCCAGGAGGCCCGTGGGTACATTGCCGGTGATCGCCACCAGGGGAACGGAGTCCATGGCGGCGGTGGCGATGCCGGTAACCAGGTTGGTGGCGCCGGGGCCGGAGGTGGCGATGCAGACCCCTACCTTGCCGGTGGACCGGGCGTAACCGTCCGCCGCGTGGGCGGCGTGCTGCTCGTGACTCACCAGAATATGCCGAATCCGGTCGCGGTGGCGGTACAGCTCGTCGTAGATGTTCAGCACCGCGCCGCCGGGATACCCAAACACCGTATCCACGCCCTGTTCGATCAGGGTCTCTATTAAAATACGGGCCCCCGTATACTGCATAATAACGCTCCTACTTCTCTGTCTGTGAAAACACCGCCGGTGAAAACACCGCGCCTGAGGCCGCGGAACCCACCTGCCGCGCGTAGCGGGCCAGGTACCCGGCGCCCACCTTGGGGGGCAGGGGTTTCCAGGTTCTCCGCCGTTCGGCGATCTCCTGATCGCTTAACTCCGCGGTGATACTGCGACCGTCAATGTCAATGCTGATAATGTCCCCTTCCTCCAGGAGGCCGATGAGTCCCCCCTCGGCGGCCTCCGGGGAGATGTGGCCGATGGCCGCCCCCTTGGTGGCCCCGGAGAAGCGGCCGTCGGTGATCAGGGCAACCTTGTCGTCCAGGCCCATGCCCGCCAGGGCCGCGGTGGGGGCAAGCATCTCCTTCATCCCCGGCCCGCCCTTGGGTCCCTCGTACCTGATGACGATCACGTCGCCGGGCCGGATCTTCCCCCCCATGATGGCGTCAAAGGCCGCGTCCTCCCCGTTGAAGATCCGGGCGGGGCCGCGGGACTTGAGCATGGCGGAGGCCACGGCGCTGCGCTTGACCACCGAACCTGCGGGGGCCAGGTTCCCCCGCAGGGCCGCCAGCCCCCCGGTGGCGGAGTAGGGATCCTCCAGGGGCCGGATGACGGCGTTGTTCCGGTTGGCCGCCGGCTTCTGGCCGGGATAGGCCCCGCCCTTAAGGGCGTCCCCCAGAACGCCGTAGACCGTGGGGACCTCCAGGTTTACGAGTTGCCCCTTGCTGAGTTCCAGCAGTACCGCGGGGATCCCCCCGGCGGCGTGGAGGTCCTCGATAGCGTCGCTGCCGGCGGGGGCCAGGCGGCACAGATTCGGCGTTACGGCGCTGACCCGGTTCAGAAGATCCAGGTCCAGCGTAAAGCCCGCCTCGTGGGCAATGGCGGGCAGGTGCAGGGCCGTGTTGGTGGAACAGCCCAGGGCCATGTCCAGGGCCAGGGCGTTGAGGAAGGCCCCCTCGGTCAAAATCGAGCGGGGGCGGATATCCTTTTTCAGAACCTCAAGGATGGTCAAGCCTGTGCGCTTGGCAAGGCGCAGCCGTTCGGCCATCACCGCGGGGATCGTGCCGTTCCCCGGCAGGGCCAGGCCCAGGGCCTCGGTGACGCAGTTCATGGAATTGGCGGTGAACATTCCCGAACAGGAGCCGCAGCCCGGACAGGCCAGGTCCTCCAGGTCCGCCAGCTCCGCCTCCGTCATCTTCCCGGCCCCCACGGCTCCCACGGCCTCGAACATGGTGGT
Organism: Spirochaetaceae bacterium; assembly: GCA_031288215.1. Classification (GTDB taxonomy): domain Bacteria; phylum Spirochaetota; class Spirochaetia; order Treponematales; family Breznakiellaceae; genus JAIRMO01. The sequence goes on from JAITRV010000141.1 coordinate 3,131, forward strand.
AAGGGTCAGCGGGGCGCCGGTCCCCGGTCTGCGGCCCGCCAGCATGGGGCCCCCGGAGATGACGATCCCCGGCAGGTTGAGCCGGGCCGCGGCCATCAGCATGCCCGGCACGATCTTGTCGCAGTTGGGAATGTAGATAAGCGCGTCAAAGCCATGGGCCATAACCATACATTCGATGGAGTCCGCAATGAGTTCCCGGGTGGGAAGGGAGTAGCGCATGCCCTCGTGGCCCATGGCGATTCCGTCGCATACCCCAATGACCGGGAAGATCACCGGGACGCCGCCCCCAAGCCGTACCCCGTCGGCGGCGGCCCTGGCTACCGTGTTCAGGTGCAGGTGCCCCGGAACAATTTCGCTTGCCGCCGCCGCAATGCCGATAAGGGGGCGGCTGAATTCTTCCCCGATAAAGCCCATGGCTTTAAACAGGGACCGGTGGGGCGCGCGGGCCATGCCCTTGTTAACAGAATCGCTACGCATCATCATTACTCCCGGGCGCCTCCAAAAACCGGTTGTTTTTTTCGGCGCCCTTGCAGTTTCTCGCCCTACGGGCTGCGAAACGTGCGTTTTTAAGCGGAAAATTTCTAAAAACTGAGGTTTTTAGAAATTCCTTGTTGTTTCCAGCAGTTCCACGACCGCCTTGCCCATAGCTTGTGTACCGACGATTTTTTCCCCGCCTGCGGCTGACCTGGCGGCGATGTCCCTGGTGCGGTAACCGGAGTCCAGAACGGCCCCTACCGCGTCTTCGACGGCCAGGGCCTCCGCCTCAAGGCCGAAGGAATAGCGGAGCATCATGGCCGCGGAGAGGATCGTGCCCAGGGGGTTGGCGATGTCCTGGCCCGCGATGTCCGGGGCCGATCCGTGGATGGGCTCGTACATGCCCCGGGGCCGCCCGCCTACGATGTCCCCCAGGCTGGCGGAGGGGAGCATGCCGATGGAGCCCGTAAGGACCGAGGCCTCGTCGGAGAGGATGTCCCCAAAGAGGTTGCTCGTGACGATCACGTCGAACTGGCCGGGGCCCCGGATAAGCTGCATGGCGCAGTTGTCCACGTACATAAAGCTGGTCTCGATCTCCGGGTAGTCCCCGGAAACCGCCGCGGTGACCTCCCGCCAGTAGCGGGAGGACTCCAGCACATTGGCTTTGTCCACCACGCAGAGTTTTTTGCGGCGCAGGGCCGCGGCGGCGTAGGCCCGCCGGAGGACCCGCTCGATCTCCCGCCAGGAATAGGTCTCCGTATCAAAGGCCGCGCCGGGGCGGTGGCCGTCGGACTCCTCTTCCAGGCGGCCCCGCTTGCCAAAGTAGAGGCCGCCGGTCAGTTCCCGGACGATGAGCAGATCAAAGGCGGCGCGGCCCTCATGGTTGCTGGCGGAGAGGACCTCGTCCTTGAGGGGGCAGGCGGACCGGAGCTGGGGCAGCAGCACTGCGGGCCGCAGGTTGGCGTAAACCTCCAGGGCGGCGCGCAGGCCCAGGAGGGCCCGCTCGGGCCGCAGATGCCCCGGCAGGTTCTCCCAGCGGGGTCCGCCCACCGCCCCCAGAAGCAGGGCGTCGCACTGGGTGGCGGCCTCCAAAGTCGCCGCGGGCAGGGGCTCCCCCGTGCTGTCAATGGCCGCGCCGCCGGCCTCCAGTTCCACGTAGTTAAACACATGGCCGTAGCGGTCCCCCACGGCGTCCAGTACCTCCGTGGCCGGCGCGATAACCTCCGGCCCAATCCCGTCACCCGGCACCAGGGCAATTGAATAGTTCATGCAGCTCCTCCTACAGGTAGGCTTTGAATTTCCGCTCGATGTCCCCGATCAGTTTGTACTCGATGGAGTCCACCAGGGCCGCCCGGCTGGCGTCGATGATGTCCTCGCTCACCCCCACGGTGGACCAGTGATTCTGCCCATCGCTGGATTCGATGAGAACCCGTACCTTGGCGGCGGTGGCGGCGCTCCCGTCGATGACACGGACCTTAAAATCTACCAGCCGCACCTTTTCCATCGCCGGGAAGAAGCGGAGCAGGGCCCGGCGCAGGGCCCCGTCCAGGGCGTTCACCGGTCCGTCCCCCTCGGCGGCGGCTATCTCGTCCTGGCCGTCCACCCAGACTTTGACCCAGGCGTGAGAACAGGCGATGGTCTCCCCTGTGGGGTGTTCACTCCCCACCCGGTAGGCCAGGATCTTGAAGAGGGGCCGGTAGCGCCCCAGTTCCCGGCGCACCAGCAGTTCAAAACTGCCGTCCGCTCCGTCAAAGGCCCAGCCGGCGGCCTCCATCTC
>JAITRV010000276.1 GCA_031288215.1 Spirochaetaceae bacterium
ATTATCCCCCAGCAGCGTAAGGCGCGGGGCTGGGACCGGGGCTTTATCGCCGTAAAGCCCAACTGCTCCATCCAGAGCTACACCACGCCGGTCTACGCCCTTATCCGGGCGGGTTATGAGGTTAAGCGGATCATCGTCTCCACGCTGCAGGCGGTCTCCGGCGCCGGTTACCCCGGCCCCGCCAGCCTGGATGTCCTGGACAACATCGTTCCCTACATCGGCGGGGAGGAGGAAAAATCGGAACGGGAGCCCCTCAAGATACTGGGCAGTATCCGGGACGGGGCCATCGTTCCGGCGGAGGGGCCCGCCGTCTCCGCCCACTGTAACCGGGTGCCGGTGGTGGACGGCCATGTGGCCTGCGTCAGCCTGGAATTCGGCGCGAAGAAGCCGGGCATTGACGACGTAAAGCGGATCTGGACGGATTTCCGGGCCCTGCCCCAGGAACTGGGCCTCCCCATGGCGCCGGAACGGCCCATCATCGTCCGGGAGGAGGAGGACCGGCCCCAGCCCCGGAAGGACCGGAACGCGGACAAGGGCATGGCGGTCAGCGTGGGCCGGATCCGGCCCTGTACGGTCTTCGACATCCGCTTTGTGGGGCTGTCGCACAACACCATCCGGGGGGCCGCCGGCGGCGGTATCCTGAACGCGGAACTCCTTAAACACCGGGGCTACATCCAATGAGCGTCAAAAATTTTCCGCTGGACAGGGCCCGGCTTGAGGAACTGGAGCGGCGCTACCCCACTCCCTTCTACCTCTACGATGAAAAGGCGATCCGGGAGAACGCGCGGCGCATGGTCCGCGCCTTTTCGCCGCTCTTCCCCGGCTTCAAAGAGCACTTTGCCGTCAAGGCCCTGCCCAACCCCTTTATCCTGAAAATTCTAAGGCAGGAGGGCCTGGGGGCGGACTGTTCCAGCCTGCCGGAGCTGCTGCTGGCGGATATGGCGGGGATCCGGGGGGAGGAGATCATGCTCACCGCCAACGAGACCCCCGCCGTCGAGTACCGCACGGCCCGGGACCTGGGGGCCATTATCAACCTGGACGACTTTACCCATATTGAATTCCTCGAAACGGCCCTGGGCCGCCTGCCGGAACTGGTCTCCTGCCGCTATAACCCCGGCCCCCTCAAGGAGGGGAACGCCATCATCGGGAAGCCGGAGGAGGCCAAGTACGGTTTTACCAGGGAACAGCTTATCCAAGGCTACCGGCTCCTCAAGGCCAAGGGGGTCCGGCGTTTCGGCCTCCACACCATGGTGGCCTCCAACGAACTGAGCCTGGACTACCACCTGGAAACGGGACGGCTTCTCTTTGAGCTGGCGCTGGAAATTAAGGACAAGGCCGGGGTCTCGCTGGAGTTCGTGAACCTGGGCGGCGGCCTGGGCATCCCCTACCGGCCGGAAGAGGAGGCCGTCAGTTGGGAGAGCCTGGCGGGGGGCCTTAAAACGCTCTACGACCGGATCATCGTCCCCGCAGGCCTGGGGGCCCTTAGCATCCACACCGAGTACGGCCGGCCCATCACCGGCCCCTACGGGTGGCTCGTGACCAGGGCCATCCACCGCAAGAGCATCTACCGGGAGTACATCGGCCTTAACTCCTGCATGGCGGACCTGATGCGGCCGGCCCTTTACGGGGCCTACCACCACATCACGGTCCCCGGCAAGGAGGGGGCGCCCCTGACGGAGACCTACGACGTGGTGGGGAGCCTCTGCGAAAACAACGACAAATTCGCCGTGCGGCGGCAATTACCCACGGTAGACATCGGGGACTATCTCGTCATCCACGATGCCGGGGCCCACGGCAGGGCCATGGGGTTCAACTACAACGGTAAACTCCGTTTCGGGGAACTACTCCTGCGGCCCGACGGGGAGATATTCCCCATCCGCCGGAGCGAAACCGCGGACGATTACTTTGCCACCTTGAACCTCCCCGCCCTGGAGAATTTTGACGGCCGGGGGACTGTATGACAATTTGTATGACAGAATTTCCCTTGTATTACGATCTGTATTACATTGCATGACATGAAGGAGGGTTTATGATACCACGTAACCCCCGCCTTGCCGCTTTGAAGGCAGGCTATCTCTTCCCGGAAATCGCCAAACGCCGCCGGGAATACGCCGCGGCCCACCCGGAAACCGCCTCGCCGGACAAGCGCATCATCAGCCTGGGGGTGGGGAACACCACCGAACCCATCCTGCCCCACATTAACCGGGGCCTCGTCGAGGGGGCCCGGCGGCTCGGCACCGTCGAGGGGTACAGCGGCTACAGCGACGAGGGCCTCCTCCCCCTGCGGGAGGGGATCTCCCGGGTGTTTTACCGGGGGGAATTTGCCGCCGATGAGGTCTTTATCTCCGACGGGGCCAAGTGCGACATCGGCCGGCTCCAACTCCTGTTCGGCCCGGAGGTCACGGTGGCGGTTCAGGACCCCTCCTACCCGGTCTACGTGGACGGCTCGGTCCTCTCAGGCGCCGGCGGGACCTGGACGGGGGCGGGCTACGGGGGCATCACCTACCTCCCCTGCACCGCGGAAAACGATTACTTCCCGGACCTCTCAAGTCTCCCGGAGCACAGCCTCTGCTACTTCTGTTCCCCCAACAACCCCACCGGCGCGGCGGCGAAGCGGGAACAGCTCGCCGCCCTGGTAGACGCGGCACTGAAAAAGGGCGTCATCATCGTCTTCGACGGGGCCTACGCGGAGTACATCCGGGACCCCCGCCTTCCCAAGACGATCTTCGAGATCCCCGGGGCAAAATCCTGCGCCATCGAGGTGAACTCCTTCTCCAAACCCGCGGGCTTCACCGGGGTACGCCTGGGCTGGACCGTGGTTCCCAAGGAACTGAAATACGCCGGCGGGGAAGCGGTCAAGGCCGACTGGGAGCGGATCTGCGGCACCATCTTTAACGGGGCCTCCAACATAGCCCAGGCCGGGGGACTCGCCGCCCTGGAACCGGAGGGCCTGGGGGAAATCCGGCAGTTATGCGACTTCTACCTGGAGAACGCCCGGCTCATCCGGGCCGCCCTCGATTCATTAGGGGTCTCCTCGGTGGGGGGGGACAATTCCCCCTATATCTGGGCCCGCTTCCCCGGCCGGGACAGTTGGGAGGTCTTCGCGGAAATCCTGGAAAAATGCCAGGTGGTCACCACCCCCGGCTCCGGCTTCGGCCCCGCGGGCCGGTCCTTCATCCGCTTCTCCGCCTTCGGCCACCGCGCCGACGTGGAAGAAGCCTGCGCCCGCCTGGGGCGGCTGGGGACCTCATAGGCCGCAACAAAAAATTAACCACGCACCGCACGGACTTTTCGTTTGTAAGCCCTTTGTTTGTGCGGTCCGTGGTTACCTGCGAACCAGGGAGGGGAAGCCGGACCATCGAACGATGATCCGACCGCTTGAACTTATGTTTTCATGACTCCGCGATCCTCCCCCTCATTGACCCACCACCGTAAACGAGATTTCCTTTGACCAGCGCGCACCGCCTCTGAACACCTCCAGGGTCAGGGTGTGTGTTCCCGGAGAGTACTTCGACGCTTGTATGGTGGTATTATTCCCGCTATCTACAAGGTTGTTGTCCACAAACCACTCGGCCTTGGTATAGCCCGTACCGGTGATGGCTATGGTTTTGCTGCTGAGCGACCCA
>JAITRV010000243.1 GCA_031288215.1 Spirochaetaceae bacterium
TAGCGGTTGAAACAATCCGGAAACTGATTCTCCTGGAAAAAAAGCCCTGAAATTCAGCGGCGCTGCCGGGTAAGGAGCGCTGCCTGATACTCGGAATTACCGGCGTGTATCAGGCAGGAATGAGACCCCACACCGCGATGATGAAATCCCGAGGGGCAATACCGGCGAAAGACATCGTTTTTTCCTATGTATCCCTGAATGCCCCGCAGGGTCCGCGGCCGAAGTTGATAAAAAAATACTCAGGCTGTTCCCAAACAATTTCAATGCGGATTCCGGTTTTCTTCTTTACCATTTTACCATCATCTATGAGTCTTGACTAACTATATACGTGATCATCTCCTTTCCCGCCGGGGCTCCGCAGCCAGGCCATTGCGGCGTAGCCTACAAAGGACGGGGGGACCAGGGCGCCGCCGCGGCCGGCGGTATCGGCGCTGGTGGCATAGACCAGGAGCCTCGCGCTCTCCAGGCCCAGGGCATCCGCAAAGCCCAGGGCTCCCAGGACCGCTCCGGCGGAACAGGCAGAGAATTCCCCTTCGGCCCGTTCAAGGACCTTCCGGGGGTCCCCTGCTTCCACGGCCTCGATGAAGCGGCGGTCGTTTACCGTCTTGACCCATTCCAGGGCCCGGAGGGCGGAGCCCTGGGGGGAGAAGCCGTAGGCGTCCCCGTAGTGGGTAAGGTCCGTGGAGGCCACCAGGACGGTCTTCCGGTTCAGGGACCGGGCGATCTCGCCGATCCGCCGTCCCGCCTCAAAGGAGGCGGTGGCCGGGGGAAGCCGGATCCAGAGCAGCCGGGAGCGGGGCAGGAAATGGGCTATCAGGGGGAGCTGGATTTCCACGGTATTGTCCCCTTGGAAATCCGGGCGGCCCCCCAGCTCTTTCTTGAGGAGCTCCCGGAATTCCCCGTCGATCTCCAGGGGGCCCAGGGGGGTTTCCACGGCGTCCTCGGCGGCAAAGAGGGGCCGGGTCATGGGGGCAAGATGCCCGCCGATGACCGCCACCGTGTCGGCGTCCCGTTCCAGGAGGGAGATTCCCCGGAGGGCAATGGCGCCGGAATAAAACCACCCCGCATGGGGGACCATCACCGCCGGGGCGGATTGGGCGCCGGGGGGTTCCGGCGCCGCGGCGATAAATGCCCGCACCCCTGCCGCGTCCCCGGGATACCACGGCGGGGGGAGCTGCCGTTTCCTCGTGTTCACCTTGTTTCCTTCCATTTTGCCTGTTTTCCCCCTCTCCTGCCGTTCTTCATGAAAAAAAATACATTTTTATTCTAGCATGAGAAGCGAAAAACGTATATACTCATGGTATCATGCGGCAAAAAATTTCGTCTATTATCGCATTTGTCTGTATAGCGGTATACATCATCTCCATAGGGATCGCGGCTTATAGGATCATCACCGGTATCCGGGAGCACCGGAATCTTGCGGAACGGGAATTTGATGATTTAGCGGATATTTCTTCCGCCGCAGGGATTCTGGGATTCACCACCGAGCCCTTCAGGGAGGCCGTCCGGGATACCCTCATGAAGTCGAGGACCCTGGAAGGGGTGATCATCTCCGGCCCCGGGGGGATCAACTACACCTTTGAACGGGAGCGGGGGCGGGCCATCGCCATGGCCGGGGACGCCCCCCGGTTCAGGGTGGCCTTCGGCCTTGCCCACGAACCGTTCTTTCGGCCCCTGCGGATTGAGGGGCTTCGGAATGTTACCATCAGCGCGGTACCCAGCACCATTGATTACGAACGCCTCACCGTTATCTTAAAATTTACCCTGGTCCCGATTCTGGGGGGCCTGGTCATTGCCCTGGTGACCCTGGTGGTCGAATCCCTCCGGGGCAAACCGGCCCGGGCCGTCTCCCGGCGGAAGCGGGATGATACGCCGGCGCTTGAGGAAGGGGAGCCGGAGAAGGCGTTTGACGATTTCGACGCACCGGTTTCCTCCGGCCCGGACACCCTGCCCGGCGCCGGGGTGGCGGTCCGGGAGCCCTATTCCCCCCGGGGCATCCTGTGGGAGGATCTCACCCGGGAGTGGCTGGTGTCGGAATTGGACCGCTGTACCTCCCTGGGGGAGGATATGATCTTTGCCGTGATGGAATTCAGGGAACGCGCGAAGGTCGGCGAGCGGATCTTCAGCCGCTTTGTCCGGGAAGCGGTGGATTACTTTGCCCGCCCGAACCTGATCTTTGAACGGGGGGAACGGGGGATCGCCGTGATCGTCCCCAATATTACCCTGGATCAGCTCTTCTCCCGGATGAGCGCCTTCCGCGATCAGGCCCTGGAGCGCCTCGGCCCCCCCCTTGAGAAGCGGGACCTCTGTATCGGCATGAGTTCCCGGGCGGAACGGTCCACCGATGCGGACCGCCTCGTCCTGGAAGCCCAGGCCGCCCTGGAGAAGGCCCGGGAGGACCCCGCTTCTCCCGTGGTGGCCTTTAAGAGCGATCCCGAGAAGTACCGGGCCTTTATGGCGTCCCAAACTCAGCGGCATCCCTGAAGATCCGGTTCACCGTCCAGGCCGCCAGGGCGTATACATAGGAAGAACCGGAGACCGTGGCGCCGCGGCTCCCCGACTCCAGGACCGGCCCCAGCCGGATGAACCGGGTGGAACCGTCCCCCAGGGAGAGGGTGATGGCCCCCTCGGTAAAGACCGGGTCCCCCGGCTCCATATCGGGGACAAAATCTTCCCCCTCCGCCTCAATGACGGCCCGGATATAACTTTCCACCTTGGGATTGTCCAGGACCCCGCCGGCTTCCCGAACCCAGTTTCCCCCGTCCCGCATCAGGGTGTAGGTCCCGCCGGCTTCCCCCTCCTCGTTTGGGGGGAGGCTGACCGTCAGCCGCTGGACCGCGTCAGGGCTCAGGGAACCGGTTTCCGGGAAAAGCCTGAGCATATACCAGGAGGAAGGGGCGCTGTTGAGGTAGGAAGAAACCCGGTCCTCCCCGGAGCGGACCTCGTCCTGGCTGTTCCTCCTGAGGTAAAGGTCCCGGCCCAGGGCGTCCCCGTTGCCGGTCAGGAGGTCCAGGAGGGAGGCGCTTCCGGCCCGGATGACGATCCGGGCCGCCGCCGCTTCGGTCAGGCCGAAGCGTTCATGGGAGGCGGCGGAAGCGGATCGGATGGGAAAGGACGCGCGGGTGGTAAAGAAGCGGAGGAAGTCCTCCACCCGCCCTTCCTTGGCGGGATACTCGGCGTTCTCCCGCGCGACGAACCAGCCGCCGTTGTTCCGCACCAGGGTAAGGGCCTCCTCACCGGGCCGGGAAATCTCTATCCGGTCCGCCCGCCCCGCCTGTTCCGGATCGAGCCAGCGATAGGAGGCGTCCCGGGTATTGACCCGTTCAGGATCGAAGACAAGAGAGCCCACATAGACCGCGCCGAGAAAGCCGGTTAACGCTAAAAGTATGGTCAGTTTCTTCTTATACCCCATTGGAACGCTCCTTTTCTTTGCCCGCGGCCCGCCGCTTCCCGCAGCGGAAGACCCCGAAGAGGATCACCGCCAGGGGGATGAGGCCCACATTGAGGAATTGGACGAAGCCCATGGTTTTCAGCCGCTTTTCAGGGTCCTGGATCCGGTCCAGCCGCCCGCTCTGGGACTGCCGGTTCCGGATGGCGATGATGTCGTCGTCGTTGCCCAGCCAATCCGCGGTTTTAACGATAAAATCCAGGTTCCGCTGATCCCTGGCAAAGCCGGAGGCCATATCGGCGTCACCGATGACCACGATCCGGGACTCCGCGGCCTCCCCGGGCAGATCCGGCAGTTCCTCCTCCGAGCCTTCCCGGACCGGTTTGGGCCGGTCCCGGAACCAGCCGGGGAATGTGCCCCAGAGGGCCGCGGCCAGCACCTTGGAGCCCCGGGTATCCGGCGCCTCCTGTTCAAAGAGGTAGCTTGCGTCGGGATTCACGTTAAAATCCCGGGTCATAAGCCATGCCTCGGGGGTGCTGGAGAAAAGGGGAAGGGCCTCCACCCCTTCCGGGGGGGAAAGGGTGATGGGGCTGGCCCAGAAGAGGTCCACCCCCCCGAAGCCCGCGGTGAGGGGATGGCTGGGATTGCCGTTTTCCCCCAGCACCCCTATCCAGTGGGGGTACCGGGCGAGGCGGATCTGGCGCTGCCCCCGGGGGCCGGCGGTCTCGTACTGGAGGGTGAGGGCGGATTGGTCCAGGACCAACGCGCCCTGAACCGCCGCCCCGTAGGAACCGAGCATGGCCAGAAGGCCCCGGTCCTCCTTGACCCGGCAGTCCAGGGCCCCCTTGGCATTCACAAAGACCCCTTCCAGGGCGAAGAGGACCTTGCCCCCCTGCCGGATGTACCGGTCGATGCGGTAGAGGGCCCAGTCGTCCAGTTCCTCCACCCCTCCCAGGACAAAGAGCGCCGGCAGGGTATCGCCGATCTCCTCTCCGGCGCTCAAAAACCGGAGGCGGTAGCCCGACATGGTAAGGACCTGGTCCAGGTAGCGGTAATCGGCGTCCCACTGCTTGTCCGTGTCGGCGAGGAGTATCCCCAGTTCCCGGTCGGAATCCCGAACCAGGGCGCGGATTCGGGAGGTCAAATCGTATTCCAGGGTATCCAGGGAGAGGACCCAGGGCAGCACCTCCGCCCGGTCGAGGTATTCGATGAGAACCCCGGTATACACGTTGGTAAAGACCGCCTCATTCCGCTCCAGGCGCTGGATCTGGCGGTATTGGACGCCTAACTGTTCCACCGCATCGGTGAGGTTCGCCTTCACCGGGTCCCGCCGGGTATACCGGATCTTCCCCCGGGAATTGACCGAATACTCCCGGAGGAGGTCTTCGATTTCCCCGGGCAGGGGGTGGATGGAGAAGAGTTCGTCCGACACGAAGTAGGTGATCGCCACCTGGTCGGGGATTTCCCGGTAGAGGCTCCGGGAAACCGGGGAAATCGTATAGGCCTTGTTTTTGGTCACATCCAGCCTGAACCAGAGCCGCCCGCTGATGAGGAGGGCCAGCACCAGGCAGGCCAGGGATAAGAGGGTCAGAATCCACTGCTGTTTCCTGGTCATTCCTTACCTCCACTTCCTGAAGATCAGCACCCGGGTATTGAGAAAGAGAAAGAGCGCCGCGGTGATGATGAAAAAAGCCAGGTCCCGGCTGTCGATGATCCCCTGGGAAAAACTCTCAAAGTGAAAGGCCAGGGAAAAGAAGTTGATAGCCCCCGCAAGGGAGGGGGGAAGGTTCAAGCTCATGGTAAACTGGCTGGCCAGCATCACCGCCATGAGAACCACGGCGCTCCCCAGGAAGGCCCCGGCCTGGTTTTTCGAGAGGCAGGAGAGGAAGAGCCCCAGGGCAATGGCCGCGCCCCCCAGGAGCAGGGCCCCCAGGTATTCCCCGGCGATAACCCCGCCGTCAAAGGAACCCAGGGGCAGGAGGCTCAAGGGCACCGGCACCGTCAGGCCCAGGATCAGGGCCAGGACCGCCAGGGAAGAGAGGAATTTCCCCAGGACCAGGTCCCATTCGGAAAAGGGCATGGTCAAAAGGAGTTCCACGCTCCCCAGCTTCCGTTCCTCCGCCCAGCTCTTCATGGTGATCACCGGTACCACCAGGACAAAGGCGATGGGAAACGCCCCAAAGAAGGGCCGCAGGCTGGCGGTGTCCAGGGTAAAGAAATTCTGGAAATAGAAGAGCCAGACCGTGGTAAAAAGCAGAAAAAACACGGCGATTCCGTAGAAACTGGCCGATATGCTGTAGGAATAGAGCTCCTTCCGGGCCAGGGCAAGGATCTTTTCGCTCACGTTTTTCATCCCCGATCCCCCTCTTCGCTGGTTAGTTTTACAAAGATATCCTCCAGACTGAGCCGCTTCCGGTTCATCCTGAGGATCTTAAAGCCCCGGGAGACCGCCCAGTCGAAGATCCGCTCGCCGTCGGCGTAAAGGTCATCGGCGCTCTCGCCGCCGGTGCTTTCACCGCCGGCGTTCTCCCCGCTCCCCTCCCGGTTTTGGAGGAAGAAACTCACCGTCACCGTCCCCCCGGGTCCGGCCTCGACGCTCCCCAGGCTTCCCCCGATGCGGTCCAGTTCCCCCGCAAGGGCCGCCGGGTCCGCCCCCCGCAGGGTCAGTTCCCAGGTGTCGGAGCCCTTCATGGTGCCGGCAATCTCCTCGGGCCGGCCCTGAGCGGCGATCCGCCCCTCGTTCAGGATGAGGACCTGGGAGCACACCGCCTCCACTTCCTGGAGGATGTGGGTGGAGAGGATCACGGTCTTCCGCTTCCCCAGTTCTTTGATGAGGCTGCGGATTTCGATGATCTGATTGGGGTCCAGCCCCGAGGTCGGTTCATCCAGGATCAGGATGGGAGGATCGTGGATGATGGCCTGGGCGAGGCCCAGGCGCTGTTTATAGCCCTTGGAGAGGGTTTCTATCCGTTTATGCTCCACCGTGAGGAGGCCGCATGCCTCCATGGCCGAGCGGATTTTCTCCGGCCGATCCCCCCGGGGGATGAGCCGGGCCTGGGCGATAAAGCTGAGGTACTCCCGGGGAGTCAGATCCCCGTAGAGGGGCACGCTTTCCGGAAGATAGCCGATGCGGCTCTTGATCCCCACAGGGTCCTCCTGGACGGAGATGCCCTCCACCAGGGCGGTTCCCTCGGTAGGGAAATGGTAACCCGTGAGGATCTTCATGATGGTGGTCTTTCCTGCCCCGTTGGGCCCGAGGAAGCCCAGGACCTGATCCTTCCCCACGGTAAAAGATACGCCCCGAACCGCCTCCACCGGGCCGTATCGTTTGGTGAGATCCCGTACTTCAATCATGGATATAAAATACAAAATATCAAAAAGAAAATCAAGACGGCCGCGCTACCATTCCCGGGGAACGAAGCCCGGGGGAACGTCTATTTTCACCGTGTCCCCGGTCTGGAGGATCAGATAAAAACCCGCGTTCAGGGCGTACTGCCGCACCTCGCCGCTCACGATAGGGGCGGCCACCGCTCCCCGGATCTTCCGGGCATTCACGAATATATCATGGGTCTTGTCGGCCCAGCGCCGGAGCACCTCAAGCCGCCTGATGTGGGCGTCCACATCCTTCTCCAGGAGTTTCGCCTTGATCTCCACGGCGATCACCAAGTCGGAACTTTGCAGGAGCAGGTCGATTTCCGCCAGGGCCTGGTCCTCATCGTCCCGGATCGTGAAGTCCCGGGAAACCGCGTCGATATGACAGCCCAGGACGCCGAATTTTGCCTGGATGTTGGGGCCCACCAGGTGTTCCGCCAGTTCCCCGAAGCGGTTTCCCAACTCCCCCATCTGCCGGTCCAGTTCCTTCTTGCTCTTCCGAAGCTGCCGGTCCGTTTCCCGGATGCTTTCGGCCAATTCCTGAATCTTCCGGTCCGTTTCTTGAGACAATTCCTTAAACATCGTCCGGACATCCGCAAAGTTTAAGGGCTCTTTGTTGTGTGCTTGTACTTCCATGTTTTTACACTCGAAACAAATATACATGAAATGAAGGAAAACGTACAGATCGGATGACATTTGTCATTCGGCTTGGTGCCTGGCACCTTTTTTGGTTGGTGCCAGGCACCTTTTCGATTTTTCTTGCATTATTTCCCAATCCGCGGTATACTATACGGCAGGAGCAGGGGGTTCGCGTGGCGAGCCCGCTCCCGGTAAATCCATCCCGGCGGAGAGCGATCTTGCCATGGGTGGAGCTTGATGTACGTAACCTTGAGGACAAAGACGCGTTCTGGTCCGGTGAGGGGTGTATAAACGGAGTTCGTTCATACCCTCAAGCCGTGCCCGGACGCGCGGCTTGAGGGTTTTTTTATGGAGAGGAGGACAGCATGGAACGGATCGCGGTCATCGGGGCGATTTTGGAACATCCCGAAGTAAGCCAGAAGGCGTTTAACGAGACGATTTCCCCCTTTCGGGGGATCATCAGGGGCCGCATGGGGATTCCCTTTGATGAAGCGGATATTGCGGTGATTTCCCTGACCCTGCGGGGGGACCTCGATACGATCAACGCCCTCACGGGCAAGCTGGGGAACCTTCCCGGGGTAACGGTGAAAACCGCCGTCTCGGGGGACCTGAAACCGAAGGGGGTATGAGGATGCTCATCCAAGCCCCGGAACGGGTTATCTATGCCCCTCAATCGGAAAAGGCCGAAGATTTTATTTCCCATGAAGCGATCCTCGACACCCTGGAATACGCGGACCGCCTGAAAGACGAGCGGGCGGCGGTTGACGATATTCTTGCAAAAGCCCGGGAAGCCAAGGGCCTCTCCCACCGGGAAGCCTCGGTGCTGCTGGCCTGCGACGATCCGGAGAAGGTGCAAGAGATTTTTGACCTCGCCTTTGATATCAAACAGCAGTTTTACGGGAACCGGATCGTGTTGTTCGCGCCCCTGTATCTCTCGAATTACTGCATCAACGGATGCCTGTACTGCCCCTATCACCGCGGATCGGATATCGCCCGCAAGAAACTGACCCAGGAGGAAATCCGCGCGGAAACTATCGCCCTTCAGGACATGGGCCATAAGCGGCTCGCCGTTGAAGCGGGGGAAGACTCGGTGAACAATCCCATCGAGTATATCCTTGAGAGCCTCGACACGATATACAGCGTGAAGCACAAGAACGGCGCGATCCGCCGGGTAAACGTGAACATTGCCGCCACCACGGTGGAGAACTACCGCAGATTGCGGGACGCCGGTATCGGGACCTATATTCTGTTTCAGGAAACCTATGACAAGGCCGGCTATGAACACCTGCACCCCACCGGGCCCAAGCATGATTACGCCTACCATACCGAGGCGATGGACCGGGCCATGCAGGGCGGCATTGACGATGTCGGCCTCGGGGTGCTTTTCGGGCTGGAACAGTACCGCTACGAGTTCGCCGGGCTCTTGATGCACGCGGAACACCTGGAGGCGGCCTTCGGCGTGGGGCCCCATACGATCAGCCTTCCCCGGGTAAAGCCCGCCCACGGCGTCGACCCCGGCTCGTTTGACGGCGGCATCAGCGACGAACTCTTCGCCAAGCTCGCCGCCTGCATCCGCATCGCGGTCCCCTATACGGGCATGATCATTTCCACCAGGGAAGGGAAAAGCGTCCGGGAAAAACTCCTGCGCCTGGGGGTGTCCCAGATAAGCGGCGCCTCCCGTACCTCCGTGGGCGGCTACGTCGAAAGCCCCGAAGCGGGCCCCGAAGAAGACACCCGGCAGTTCGAGGTGTCCGATACCCGGACCCTGGACGAGGTGATCCGGTGGCTCATCGACCTGAACTATGTGCCGAGTTTCTGTACGGCCTGTTACCGCGCGGGACGCACCGGCGACCGCTTCATGGAACTGTGCAAGAGCAAACAGATCCTCAACTGCTGCCACCCCAACGCGCTGATGACCCTCAAGGAGTACCTGATGGACTACGCCGGCCCGGAAACCTATAGAGCCGGGGAAAAACTGATTGAAAAGGAACTTGAAACCATTCCCAAGGACAAGATCCGGGATTTGGTGCGCACGAATCTGGCGAACATCCAGAACGGGCAGCGGGATTTCCGCCTATGACGGGGGAGGGAAAAAACGTGCAATTCAGCGACGACGAGCTGCTTCACTACATAAGCGCCGATGATCCCGCTGAGGCGGAGGCCCTCTTTGCCAGGGCCAGGGAGATTCGTTCCTCCTACTACGGCCGGGACGTGTACTTCCGGGGGCTCATCGAATTCTCCAACTACTGCAAGAACAACTGCTACTACTGCGGCATCCGGGGGGACAACCGGCGGGTGGAACGCTACCGCCTCACCCTGGAGCAGATCCTCAACTGCTGCCGCCTGGGGGATCTCTTGGGCTACCGGACCTTCGTGTTCCAGAGCGGGGAAGACCCCTGGTTCACCGACGACCGCGTCGTGGATCTGGTGGAG
>JAITRV010000323.1 GCA_031288215.1 Spirochaetaceae bacterium
TTAAAAACATCCTCCGTAACCGCCTGCGGAGCCTCCTTACCTCCCTGGGGATAATCATCGGGGTCGCTTCGGTGATCATCATGGTCGCCGTGGGCGCGGGGGCCCAGCGGGAAATCGAAAACCGGATCAGCGCCATGGGGACCAACCTCCTCCAGATCATGCCCCGGCGGATGTCCTTCCGGGGAGGAGGCGCTTCCTCCGCCCGGTCCCGGCCCAACCGGCTCACCAAGGCCGACGCGGAGAAGCTGCGGGCCGAGGCGAGTTACGCCCTGGCGGTTTCCGGCTTTATCCAGCGGAATTTTACCGTTTCCGGCGCCGAGGGGAGCGCCTCGATCCAGGTCATGGGGGTGGAACCCGGCTATCTCATAACCCGGAACTGGGAGGTGGAGGAGGGGATCTTCTTTGACGAGGAGGACCTCCGCGCCCGCAACCGGGTGGCGGTCCTGGGGCGTAGCTCCGCGGCAAGCCTTTTCGGCCTTTCTTCCGCCGCCGAAGCCCTGGGCCGGCAGATCCGGATCGGGACCAATTATTTCACGGTGATCGGCATACTCGCGGAAAAAGGGGCCGGCCCCGGGGGAAACGACCAGGACGACGTCATCATGGTGCCCCTGGATACGGCCCTGACCCGGCTGGTCAACAGCCGGAACCTCAATGCTATCGCCATGAGCGTGGTCAGCAAGGAGTACATGGAGGCCGCCCAGCAGGAAGCGCTGCTCATCCTCCGGGAGGCCCACAAGCTGCCGGAGAGCGCCGAGTCGGACGTGGAGATCATGAACCAGGCGGAGATGATAGACATGGCCTCCTCCACCTCCCGGAGCCTCACCACCCTGCTCGCGGCCATTGCCGGGGTGTCCCTCCTCGTGGGGGGCATCGGGATCATGAACATCATGCTGGTTTCGGTTACCGAACGGACCCGGGAAATCGGGATACGCCTCGCCGTGGGGGCCCGGAAGCGGGACATCCTCTTCCAGTTCCTCTCGGAAGCCATCATCCTCAGCCTCCTGGGGGGCCTCATCGGCATAGCCGCGGCCTTCCTCGTCTGCCGCCTCCTCTCGGTCCTGGGGGCGCCCACGGCGATTAACCCCCTGGTCGTGGCCGCGGCGGCCTTTTTCGCCGCCCTGGTGGGGGTGGGCTTCGGCTATTACCCGGCCCGGAAAGCGGCGGGGCTCTATCCCATCGACGCCCTCCGCTACGAGTAAGCAGGGGGGCGCTGCCCCCCACACCCCCCGCCGGGGGGCCGAGGGCCCCCCCGTCCCCCCGGCCTTGCTCAACCGGGAAAAATTGGGACAGGCCGGGCGGGTAAAATTTACGCAGTTTGCTCTCAGCAAGGAGGAACGCTATGGACAAATTCCGCATAAAAAGTCAGGATCAGCCTATGAAGATACCCCTGCGAACCGCCTCCCTCATCGCGGCCCTCCTCTGCTGGATCTTGGCCTCGATCCTGACGGTGTTCATCATCCAGGGCATGCGGCACCGGGCCCGGCTCATCCGGGACAACGATAACGAGCGGCTTTACAACATGCTGTTCACGAGCCTCCGGGATTACGACGATTTCGGTTCCGCCATCGAGGCCAATCCGGTGCTGCGGGAACGGATCGTCGGCATGGCGGTATACGGCAACGACCTCCGTCCTGACTATAGCTGGGGGACGGTGCCGGAGCGCTTCGACGAGGCCCTGCTGGAACACGCGGGGAGGAACCGGAACGGCCGGTACACCATCCCGGATAAACAGCGGCGCCGGATTCAATTCGTCCTCCACACCGGTCCCATGCCTTCTCTGTCCGCCCCGCCTCCACCCCCGGCGGGAAACGCCCGGCGGCCGGCGGAGCCATCGGACCGAAAGCCGCCCTCCTACCCGCCGCGGACCGAAGCTTTGACCCTTCAAGAGCCTCCCCAGGGGGCCCCGGAAGAGGAAAACCACCATCGGAGGATGAACCAGCAAAATTTCTGGTTTATGAACACCCTCATGGGGGGAAAATACCTCTACATCGACATCGCCCACAGCGCCTATTGGCGCAGCGAGACCATTGCCGCGATCCTCTTTCCCCTCTGCGAGATCATCCTCCTGGCCCTGGTCCTCTATATCCGGGCCCTGTACCTCCGCAACCGGGAATACCGGGACCGGATAGAAGCCCAGAAGCACCTGGTGGTCCTGGGCACCGCCGCCAGTACCCTAGCCCACGAGATCAAGAACCCCCTCCTCTCGATCCGGCTTCAAACGGGAATTCTGCGGAAGCTCTTTCCCGGCGGGGGGAAGGACGAGATCGCGATCATCGACGAGGAGGTGGACCGCCTCTCCGCCCTGATTTACCGGGTAAACGACTACCTCCGGGACGCGGAGGGACACCGGAAAGCCCTCAACCCGGCGGAGCTTATCGCGGAAACCTCCCAAAGGCTCTGCGGGCGGAACATCCTCCAGGAGGGGAGCCCCCGGGACGCCCTGGTCCTCATGGATGCGGACCGGGCCCGGTCGGTGCTGGAAAACCTCATCCGCAACGCCCTGGAAAGCGGGGGCCCCGAAGACGCTGTGGGCGCTTCGATTCTACGGAACAACGGGAACCTGGTGATCACCGTCTTTGACCGGGGCAAGGGGATTGCTCCGGCGGACACGGGCCGGGTCTTTGACCCCTTTTATACCAGCAAAAGTACCGGCACCGGCATAGGACTGAGTATCGTGAAACGCTTCGTGGAGGCGGTCCGCGGGTCGGTCCGCCTGGAACGCCGGGAAGGCGGGGGGACCGCGGCGGCGATCACGCTGCCGGAAATTTAAACGCCGGGCCTGGAAAGGATCGTCCCGTGCGGGCTTCTCAAAGGAAAATATCACCGCCTATATAAAAACATATATAGGGATATTAAAAAACATCATAGGCTTATCCGGGATTTTC
>JAITRV010000014.1 GCA_031288215.1 Spirochaetaceae bacterium
GCCGGGCCAAATCCGTGGCCGGAACCGCAATATCCCATTCGATACCGCCGGATAAAATAAAAAGGCTGTCGGATTTTTTTTCGGTTATGATTCCCCGGATGCTGTTAAACATATATCTCCTAGTATACTATGGGAAAAAATTAAAAGCAACTACCGATCAACAGGGCGCCGCCGGGCAAAACATGTACGTTTGCCCGGCGGGGTTCCGGAACAAGCCGTACCCCGAGGGATCAGTCCAGGAGGGCCGAGTGGGCGCAACAGACCGCCGCGCCCAGGGCATCGGCGGCGTGGTCAGGGGTGGGGATGGTAGTGAGGCCCAGGAGGATTCTGACCATTTCCTGGATCTGTCCCTTATCCGCCCGTCCTCCGCCTACCACGGCCTGCTTAATGGCCAGGGGGGTGAATTCCCGTACCGGAAGGCCCCGCTCCGCCAGGGCCATAGAGAGGACCCCCCGGGCTTCCGCTACCGCCAGGGCGCTGCTCACATTCCGGGCAAAATACAGGGTTTCAATCGCCGACTCTCCGGGACCGTAGTCGTCCAGGACGGCGCAAAAGGTCCGATAAATCGAAAAAAGCCGTTCCGGGCGGCTTTGCTCCGGCGCGGTTTTAATACACCCGTGGGCAATATAGATGAGCCGCTGCCGGTCACAATCGATCACCCCCCACCCGGAGGACGCGAGGCCGGGATCGACGCCGATTATCCGCCGGCAGGAAAGATCCAAAAGCTTCTTACTCGGCTTCAAAACCTTCCGGAATTTCAATGTTGGAATACACGTTTTGGACGTCGTCGTTCTCTTCAAGCCGTTCGATCAGCCGTAATGCCTTGGTGGTGGCATCGGTATCCAGGGCCACCTCCGCTTCGGGAACCATGCTTATCTCGGCGCTGAGGGTCTCAAACCCCTTTTCATTCAGGACATTCATCACCGATTCAAAATCCTCAGGGGCGGTGGTAACCTCGATGATCCCATCGGAGAGGGCCACATCCTCGGCGCCCCCATCCAGGGCCACCTCCATGATCTGATCCTCGGTGTATTTTTCCCCATCCAAGGTGATGATCCCCTGACGTTTAAAGAGCCGGGATACGGCCCCCGCGGTGGCCAGGTTGCCTCCTGCCCGGGTAAGGATATTGCGGACATCCGCCGCTGCCCGGTTCTTGTTGTCCGTGAGGACCTCTATCAGTACCGCCACTCCCCCGGGGGCATAGGCTTCGTAGGTCAGCTCCTCGTAGTTGACCCCTTCCAGTTCCCCCGTACCCTTCTTGATGGCCCGATCGATGTTGTCTTTAGGCATATTTGCCCCCCGGGCCTTCAAAACCGCGGTTCTAAGCCGGGGATTTCCCTCGAGATCACCGCCGCCCATCCGGGCGGCAATAGAAATTTCCTTGATCAGCTTGGTAAACATTTGGCCCCGTTTCGCATCGGCGGCGCCCTTCTTGTGTTTAATAGTCGCCCATTTACTATGGCCGGACATATTGACTCCTTATATTCATAGAATAGTAGATTTGGTGAGATAATATTGATACCAATATGAATAAAATGTCAATTATCCCCGGGGGCCTCGAATCTGCCCTTCGAGATGGCATTTTCAATGGAATCCTGGAGGAGCCGGTTAAACCATTCATAGTTAAAGGGCTGTTTGGCCCTGATAATCGGCCTCAGCAGGGAATCCAGATCTTCCTTGCAGGACTCACAAATATCCCGGTGGGCAAAATAAAAATAGCTCCGCCCCACAGTGGGTTGCTGTACCGTATGTTTACAAACATCACAGGTTATCGTTTTCATAGTTCCCTTATCATCTCCTTAATCGGTGAAGGAATATATCCTATCATATTCTAAAATATTCAAAATGTCGATAGAAAATTCGAAAATTCTCCTAAAAATTATAGCGGTTCCCGGCGCCCCTCATCTTATGATGATAATCCGCCGAAATAACAGGAGAGAGGGGTGGTTGTGGATACCGGTGTGGATGTAATCGTATCTAAAGGGCGTTTCTTTTGCGTTGACGGCAGGGTTTACTCAGGAAAACGGGTGCTGATCATCGCCGAGTTGGGTACCTCCCATGGGGGGGATCCCCATAAGGCCCGGGCCCTGATCGATGCCGCGGCGGAAGCCGGGGCGGATTGCGTCAAATTTCAAATAGTCTATGCCGATGAGATCCTCCACCCCGATACCGGGGAGGTGCCGCTGCCGGGGGGCAGCATACGGCTCTATGACCGGTTCAAGCATCTCGAGACGGCCCCCTCCTTCTTCGGGGAGATGAAGGCCTATGCGGAGGCCCGGGGACTCCTCTTCCTGGCCACCCCCTTTGGGATCCGGAGCGCCCGGGAGTTACGGGCCCTCAACCCGCTGCTCCTCAAGGTGGCTTCCCCGGAACTCAACTATACGGCCCTGTTGGAGGAATTGGCTTCGTATAAATTGCCGGTACTGCTCTCCTCGGGGGTATCCAGGCTTTCAGACATTGAAGGGGCCCTGGATATTCTGGGTAGGGAACGGACCTGTCTGCTCCACTGCGTTACCGCCTACCCTGCCCCTGAAGGGGACTACAATCTCCGGATCCTGGGAAGCCTGGGGGCCGTGTTCGGTCTTCCCCTGGGAGTGAGCGATCACAGCCTTGACCCGGTCCTGATTCCGGCCCTGGCCACTGCCCTGGGTGCGGTGGCCGTTGAGAAGCACCTCTGCCTGTCCCGGACCGAGGCGGGGCTGGATGATCCCATCGCCCTGCCCCCGGGGGATTTTAAGCGGATGGTGGAGGCGGTCCGCTCCGTATCCGCCGGGGAGGGAGGGGCCGCAGTGGAGACCCTGATCCGGGAACGGGGGCGGGAAACCGTTGAGGCGGTGCTGGGGGACGGGGTCAAGCGGCTTGCCCCTTCGGAGGCGGCGAATTATGAACGGACTAACCGGTCGATCCACGCGATCCGGGATATTTCCCCCGGGGAGATCCTGGGACCGGATAATATGGCGGTACTCAGAACCGAAAAGAAACTCCGGCCGGGGCTTCCCCCTCTGTGGGAATCCCGCTTATACGGACGGAGGA
>JAITRV010000137.1 GCA_031288215.1 Spirochaetaceae bacterium
AGATCGTTCTGGGCCGTATTGGAGAGCCGGTCCACCACGCCGATTTCCCTGATAAAGTTGCCGAACATGAGACAACCGATAAGGGGCGCCGCCGCCGGGATCAGGAAGAGGCTCAGGGTGAACACCACCATGGGGAAGGCGATCTTCTCGACCTTGGAAACCGGCCGGAGCTGCCGCATCCTGATGAGCCGCTCTTTTTTCGAGGTTAGGGCCCGCATAATGGGAGGCTGGATCATGGGCTCCAGGGCCATGTAGGAATAGGCCGCCACCGCCACCGTGGCCAGGAGGTGGGGGGCAAGTTTGGCGGCCACATAGATCGTGGTGGGGCCGTCGGCGCCGCCGATGATCGACACCGCGCAGGCTTCCTTGAGGTTAAAGGCCACCCCCGGCAGGAAATTGGCGACACTGACGAATAACAGGGTTGCGAAGACGCCGAACTGTGCGGCCGCCCCAAGGATGGCGGTCTTGGGGTTGGCGATAAGGGGGCCGAAGTCGGTCATGGCCCCGATACCCATGAAGATGATCAGGGGGAAGAATTCGTTCCCCACCCCGGTCTCGTAGATAATATGGAGGAACCCGTGGGGGCCGTCCCCCATAGCGGCAAAGGGGATGTTGACGAAAATGGTCCCGAAGCCGATGGGGATGAGGAGCAGCGGTTCAAAGTTCTTTACCGCCCCGAGGTACACGATCAGGAAGCCCACGGCAACCATGAGGAATTCCATCCAGCCGTAGACCTTGGTGGTCTTGTACTGCCCGGTGGCATCATCAATCACGGTGGTGGGCTTTTCCAACTGGTCGGTGATAAAGGCGTTTATCCCGGTGGTTTTTGCGATATTGACAAGGAAGCTGCCGATAGAAACCCGGGGAAGGTCCGCGCTGTTGGGGATCTTCCCGCTGAGGTTCCGAAACGAGGGGAGTTCATCCGAAGACGCCCTGTCCTGTGCGAGCGCCCGGGGCATGAAGGAAAAAACAAAGGCCGCCGCGATTATCGCCAGGCAAATCTTCGTAACCGTCCCGGGGTTCTTTTTTAGGTTTAACATAACATCATCCTTAACTTTATATGAAAAGCGGCTTCAGACCGCTTTTTTGGAAGTTTATCCCAAAACCCTCCGGGGTTTTGGGATAAACGATCCTCCGGCGCCGCAGGCTGCCGGAGCGCTACCGCAGCTCGGCGAGGGGCTGCTGGGCCGCGACCTGGGTTCCGACGGCCGCCAGGAAGTGAACCCTCCCGGCGGCGGTGGCCTTGATCTCCAGTTCCATCTTCATGGACTCGATGATCACCACCGTGGTCCCCGGCTTGACCTCCTCCCCCTCGTTCACCGCGTAGCGGATGATGGTTCCCGCCACCGGCGCGGGGATTACCACCTGGGAGGCATCAGCAGGGCCGGCGGCAGGAGCGGGAGCGGCGGCAGGAGCAGGGCCGGCGTCTGAGCGGGGCGCGGGCGCCGCAACGAAACCCCCTCCGGAGACGACTTCGGCCACGGGCTGCTGGGCCGCGACCTGGCTTCCGGCGGCCGCCAGGAAGCGGATCTTCCCGGCGGCGGTGGCCTTGATCTCCAGTTCCATCTTCATGGACTCGATGATCACCACCGTGGTCCCCGGCTTGACCTCTTCCCCCTCCTTCACCGCGTAGCGGATGATGGTTCCCGCCACCGGCGCGGAGATTACCGCGGCCGCGCCGGCTGTGGCCGCTACGGGAGCCGCCCCAGCGGGGATGGGGGTAATCGACGCCGCTCCCGTATCGGGGGCGACCACCACGCGGTAGTTCTCGCCGTTCACGTTGACCACGTAGCGGGCGCTCTGGCCCGCCGCGGCGGCGGGAGCGGGGGCAGCGGCCACAGCGGCGGCTTCCGCGGTGAAACTCACCGGCCCCTTGGACCGGTTCTTGAAGAACTCCGGGGCCACCTTGGGGAACATGGCGTAGGTGAGGACATCCTCCACGGTAACGGCGGCGGTTCCCAGGAGTTTCTTGGTTTCCCCCTCGAGTTTTTCGTATTCCTGGGGAATATCGTCCGCCGGGCGGTGGGTGATCTCCTTTTCCATCTTGAGGGACTCCAGGGCCTTCTTCACCACTTCCTGGTTCTTGGGGGCCGCGCAGGCTCCGTATTTACCCGCCAGGAGGTCCATGGACTCCCCGGTGAGCCGGTTGTAGCGGCCAAAGAGGACGTTGAACACCGCCTGGGTCCCCACGATCTGGCTGGTAGGGGTTACCAGGGGCGGATAGCCGAAGTCCTTCTGGACCACGGCGATCTCCTTGAGGACCTCGTCGATCTTGTCCTGGGCCCCCTGCTCCTTGAGCTGGCTTTCCAGGTTGGAGAGCATCCCCCCGGGAACCTGGGATACGAGGATCCTCGTATCCGCCCCGAGGAAACTGGACTCGAATTTTTTGTATTTCTTGCGGATCTCCCGGAAGTAGGCGGCGATTTCCAGGAGGAGGCTTATATCCAGTCCCGTATCGAATTCGGTACCCCGGAAGATTTCCACCATGGTCTCCGTGGGGCTGTGGCTGGTCCCCATGGCAAGGGAGGAGATCACCGTATCCAGAATATCCGCCCCGGCCTCGGCGGCCTTGGTCAAGGTCGCCACGGACATCCCCGTGGTGGCGTGGGAGTGGATCTCGATGGGGAGGTCCACCGCCTTCTTGATAGCCTTGACCAGTTCGTAGGCGGCATAGGGCTTGAGCAGCCCGGACATATCCTTGATACAGAGGGAGTCCGCCCCGACCTCGGCGTATTTCTTTGCCAGTTCCACGTATTTCTCGATGGTGTGGAAGGGGGTGGTGGCGTAGGAGATAGCCGCCTGGATATGCTTGCCCGTCTTCTTGGCGGCATCGGTGGCGGCCTTGAAGTTCCGGGGATCGTTGAGAGCGTCGAAGATGCGGAACACATCCACCCCGTCCCGGGCGGCGGTTTCCACGAATCGGGCCACCACATCGTCCGCATAGTGGCGGTAGCCCAGCAGGTTCTGCCCCCGCAGGAGCATCATGATCTTGGTATTGGGCAGGGCCTTTTTCAGCTGCTTGAGCCGTTCCCAGGGATCCTCGTTCAAAAACCGGATCGCCGAATCGAAGGTCGCCCCTCCCCAGGCTTCCAGGGCAAAAAAGCCCACGCGGTCAAGCTTATCGCAGACGGGGAGCATATCGGCGGTAACCATTCGGGTGGCGAAAAGGGACTGATGGGCGTCCCGAAGCACCAAATCGGTAAGTTTTACTTTCGGCATCTTTCTTTCCTTATAAAGATTAAAGTATTTAGGGGTTGGTTTTGCGGTATTCGGCAACCGCGGCGCTTATGACGGCGGTAGTCGCCGACGCCGCGGCCTTGGGCGGAGCGGCTGCCGGGACCGGGGGCGTCCCTCCCACATCCTTATCCAGGCCGAGGGCATGGATAAGCTTCCCCGCCAGGGCGATACAGATTATCATGATAATCAGAAATCCAAATACAACTGCCATGCCGAGCACGGTGAGTATCCCGCTTTGCTCCAGCATTTCGACGATGGTCATAGAGCCTCCCTCAGAACCGGCCTCCCTCAGGATCGGTCCGGTAACTGTCTTTTTTCTGCGATCAGTATACCGGAACTCCCCTATGAAGCGCAAGAGCCCATCCGCCCCTTTCCGCCGCCGCAATCCCCGGCCATCCGGCGAAAAGACCTTGCCGGACAAGGCCCCCTGTGCTATGGTTTAACCAGGAGGGGGAGCGCTTGGAAACCGGGGCGAAGCGGGCCGCCGGCCAAAGGAAGGGGCCGCCGACGCGGCTCCCCCCCGCTCCAGCCTCCTCGGGGCCGCGCCCCTGCGGTGGCTTCCGCTCCCCCCACTGGGGGCAGTTGATATAAAATAATAGGTTGCTCTTTATATGGAAAAATAAATGCGAATAAAAAGCCTGGCCTATTCCAATCGGGATGTGCCGATCAAACGGAAGCTTCGGTAACTGTTCCATGAAGATTTCTAATGCGCTCGCCCTGCCTTATCCCCAGGGCTTTGAGAGCTTCCAGCTTGTCCCCCTGGACTAGGATGTTTCCGGTGTGGCTTGTTCCCGGGTGAGCCAGTTTAGCGTCGGCATACTTGTTCTAATTGTCCACAGATTACCCTGATTAATACCGATTAAGAAGGGAGAGAAGGCTATCTTCCTTTTCTGTAATCTGCGTAATCGCGGACCTCTGGTTCGAGGGAACCCTTTGATCCGGTGCAACCTATGGACATCTTCCAAACGTGCTAGGCCACCACCGCGTGGTGAATCTCGCTCCATTCGCCGAGCGCGCCTTTTTCGTTCTGCCAGCGGAGCGCGAAGGACAGGACCCGGCCCCTGGCTTCGGGGCCCAGGGCCAAAACAAAGGGGGAATGGGTCAGGAGCCTCGTCGGGGATACCTGATGATACTCGTACCGTTTGATAAAGGCCTTCTTGTTCGAGACCGCACGGAGGCTGAACAGGGAGGCAAGCCGTTTTTTCAGGGTACTTAAAGCCCACCCTGTTCCACAGCAATGGCTTCATACTTATCCCCGGCAAGGACCTGCTGCAAAATCTGCACGTCCTTCAGGCTGAAATACCGGACGGAAAGCCGCAGTTCCCCATCGGTAACCCTAAAGGGCGGCGGCTGATGGATACGGGGAGCGGATCGAAGGGCCCTAGACTCGGAATGTATGGGGCGATCCTCAAGGAACAGCACTACCCCCAATCCCGCTATGATAAGCAACGCCAGTCCTTGCAGAACGGTTTCTGCAACCTAGGGCAGTCCATACCGAACCTGAGACTCCAGGGTGGCAAGTACCACGAGGATGTGCAGTATAACGTTAACCTTGAGCCAGGTTTTGAAGAAGGTCCTGCCGATAATTCCGGATAAGAGGGAATATGAATGAAATTCCCCGTTCTATACGTGAGCTTAATACAGGGATCATTACTGAAACACATTTATTCCTTACCAGTCTGTATAAAGCAAATCCTGATCTTTTCTGAAAAAATGAACAACCCCGGAGCAGAGCTCCGGGGTATCGACAATATTTTTCGTTGCGTGCTTATTGTTACTTATCGAAGCGTGCGAATTACTATTATAGATTACTTCCAATACCAAGCTATTT